>JBCBTQ010000010.1:0-55481 GCA_039818605.1 Cyanobacteria bacterium J06639_14
GACACGGTTGCTTCGATAACGGGAAGAGCTTCCATATTGGAGGCTTTATCTGTAGCCGGAATCTAGAGAATTGGTATTATGCAGCGCTATAGTCTGTCAACCAACTTGTCGTATTCCGCGTGTGTTCCAATCCAGAACCAGGAAATACCATTTTTGACTTCGCCCCTTAAAGCTCGATAACTTAACCCCGCACGAACTGACCAATACTTTTTGCCCAACTTCTTGAAATGCAAAGATGGATGAGATAGATCAACTTTGAGTAACTCGTAACACTCGTCTGCTATTCGCTGAACGCTCTCGGGTAGAGAGTTGTAGCATTGCCAGAATCGCCGAGTTGCATATGACAACCCGATATCCTCGCCATTGAAAATGGCGTGTAATTTAAGCCGAGAAACTTCGGCGGGGTCAGGAGTCAGGAGCCAGAATCCAGTGCTCTCCTGACTCCTGACTCCTGGTTCCTAATTTCTTTCGCCACCCAAATTTCCCGCCTTAAGTAATACCCCGCATCTTCTAATGTATCTAGCTCAATTCCCTATAGGAGCAGCAATGTTCCAAATGGCGTCTTTTAGTTCTTCAAAATGTGTGTTTAAGAGTTCTCTTAACGCTGCTTGGCTGGCTTCACGATGGGCCGCCGCAGCCAACATAGCCGCAGCCTGAGGGTCATTGGTTCGGGTTAGATATTTTTCATAAAGCTCAGTCAAATAATCAAAGTCAAGCATAGGGGGCCTCCCAGCTATTTTAGGACATACATTCTGGCTGTGTAACAACCAGATAAAGATGGCTCTACTATGTCTTTATACTGCTAGCAGCATTAAGCATATACAAGGTCAGTAATGTTCTAGACATGTGGAAGATGGTTTAGGGTAAAGCCATAATCACTCAGAATACAGCCGCTCACTCGCTGTTCAAGAAGCGGTTTTCCCAGAAAGATGAAGAGTGTGTAAATTTGCCTTGGCACACTAGACAAGAACATGATGAAAAATTTCAACCAATTCCTTCAATAAAGCCATATCCATAGAGCTAGAGCCGTTTTATATACTTACTCTGTTTGATTTTACCAGAAACATCTGCTAATCACCATCTATTTGATTCACTCCTAAAGTAAGGTACTCTTAAGTGGAATTACTCAAGAGATTCCATCACTGTCTGTCTCTTCCAGATTCATCAGACAGACCGATGGTTTCTTCTAAATGGGCTCTCTTAGTGTTATAGAAGAATCTCTGCTTTTAGCGCGTTTAGCTGAAAATTGGGATCGTCCTATGGTGACTCAGTGGTGCCATTTTCTGCTTTCAAAAAATAGTTAAAAGCAGATACTTGGTCTAGAAATCGATGAGCTTTAAGCCTCGTCGGGACTGTTTGTGCTGCACTATTAGAAAAACTATGAATTTGCTTAAATCGATTCGATTCGTTGCTTTTAAGACTAGAGGACAGAGCCTTTTACGTTGGTTGAATCAGCTGAAGCGGACACCCCTTCAAATGCTGATAAATACGCTTATATTAGCTGTGGCATTAATGGCCTTTCTGGCAAATTCTCCATCAGCCTATGCCCATAGCCCCCATGATGTTGTGACACGAGTCGCCATCGCACCTGACTTTCAAGCAACCCAAACTTTATTTGTAATCGCTAGAGGTAATTTACTCAAATCACAAGATGGTGGCTCAACCTGGGAAAGGCCCTTTATAGGGCTCGCTAATCAACACAACTTTTCAGGCTTAGCGATCGCCTCCGAGTCAACTGTGTTCCTTGCTTCTGAAGGAGATGGCATTTATAAATCGGAAAACAATGGCAACCGTTGGATCCCTGTGAATGAAGGCTTAGAATCGCTCAAAATCCACCTCCTCTGTGCCTCACGGACCTCGCCGCTATTAGTATTAGCCAGAGATGCTGGGAATAGACTTTACCTTACACATAACGGTGGCAAGCAATGGAATCGGGCCTTACAGAACCGTGAAATTAATGCAATTGAATGCGCTCAAGATAGCAATGCCCTATTCGTAACCGATCAGTCAGGTGTTTTCTTGGCCTCTACCGATGAAGGGCGTTCCTGGACTGAGGGATTTCACTTTCGCGACGCGGGCAAAATTACAGCCATAGAAAGTGTTGTCAAAAATGATGCAACCCTTATTTTTGTGGGAACTGAAGCGGGGGAAATCTTTGAGTCCTTAGATCAGGGAAAATCCTTTGCCAAAGTTCAGGGACAGATTTCAGATGATTACATTTGGGATATTAAAGCGATCGCGGACAATCAGTCACCATTGAGTCTCTTTGTCTCCACATGGCATCAGGGCCTTTTCCGATCAGACAATCAGGGTAAAAGTTGGACCGAATATAGTCGAGGGCTCACTAAAACGGGCCAAGCGGATGAAGATCAGCGCTCGCACTTTAAGGAAATTGCCATTAGCGATAGTTTTCAGGAAGATGGCATCCTTTTCTTGGCTGGTTTTGACGGATTATTCAAAACGTCTAACGAGGGTAAGCGCTGGCACCAATTGAATACGCTTTCTCCCAGGTCGATTACGACACTCTCAATTTCACCGAACTATCGGCAAGATGCCACAATTGCCGTGGGATCCTACAAGGAGGAAGCCTACATCAGTCAGGATAACGGTGTGAATTGGACCCTCATCAATTCAGGCTTATCCAAAGTACTCTTTAATCGCTATGGCGATCACACAATAGAACTCCACAAGCCGCGATTCTATAACATCGAGTTTTCGCCTAATTATGCTGCCGACCAGACAGTATTTGCGATGCTCAACTATTACTTCTTTGTTTCCCAAAATGCAGGCAGAACCTGGCAAGAAATCAGCGTTGAGGAGCGTAAAGGGTACTCGGGGCGGGGTCGATATATGGCCATCTCACCCAACTTTGCCACTGATCAGACTCTGTATTTGGTGAAGCGCTATGGTGGCTTAACGTACCAATCGACAGATGGGGGTAGAAATTTCTCTATTCTGGGTGCGATCGATCAAAAAATAAGTTCACTCGCAATCTCCCCTAACTACGCCATCGATAAGACGCTGTATGCTGCCAGTGCAAATGGTCTCTACAAGACAACGGATGGTGGTCAGACATGGAACCTGGCAACACCAGGGAATAACTTTGCCACCGAAACATGGCATTCGGTTGTCTTTTCACCCAATTATGCGGCTGATCAAACCCTCTTTGCAGGGACAAGTACGGGGCTATTTAAGACTCAGGACAATGGCAAGACTTGGGAAACTCTAGACGCTTTAGATCCTGGCAGTCAAAATACAGTCAAAGTCATTGCCGTCTCACCCAATTATGCGGATGACAAAACCCTTATTGTAGGCGTACAGGGCAAGGGCATCTTTAAATCAACGAACGCCGGTAAGACTTTTCAAGGTATTGCATCTGACTTGCAGGCAAGCAACATTCCTTTGCTACCCTTTGATACCGTCCCAACCTCATCGGCCAGCATTCAATTTTCACCATCCTACGGCGAGGATAATACAGTTTTTGCGTTTGGCTCCACCAGTGCTGACGTCTTTAAATCTACCGACGGTGGGAATACGTGGAACATGATTGCCATTGAAAAGCAGGCGAACCGACCAAATGACACTTTAGCCTCACAATTTTACGTTGGCAAGAAGGCTGTAGAAGTCTATCCCTTACCTAGAATGCTTTCGTCTCTTGTAGGTGGTGTCAGTATCTATTTTATCCTCGGTTGGCTAGTAAAACCATTCGGCGAAGCAAAGCGACGCAGACTCCAATTGTTTGCTGCTGCATTAACGTTCAGTCTAACTTTTGGATTGCTGTCAGTCTTACTGTAGCTTTTAGGGACAGTTGAGAGTTGTCAATTATACGGACCTATCTGGGATATCCTGCCTTTGCCTAAGTCGGCAAATGAATCAGGCCTGTTTCCGTTTGTTTTCACGTAGGGAATACTATAGAGTAGGTCTGATATTGAGAACATAAGTCTGATATTGAGTCCTGGTTAATCACGATTTAAATCAATGATTATTTCCCACAAATACAAATTTATATTTGTCAAAACTCGCAAAACTGCAGGGACCAGCATGGAAATTTCGCTGTCTCGCTTTTGTGGTAAAAATGACATCATTACACCCGTAATTTATCAGGATGAATTGATCAGGGCCGAAATGGGTCTTTATCCTCAAAACTACGGCGATCCCGTGAAATGGAGAGAATATTCTATCCGCGACTGGAAAAACCTCATCCGTCGTGGTAAGAGACCGGCCCCTAAAAAAGCGACCTATTATCACCACATTACGGCTGAGAAAATTCGCTCCTTGATTGGGGGAGACGTGTGGAATAGCTACTTCAAATTCTGTTTTGTTAGGGACCCTTGGGACCGAGCGATTTCTCGGTATTACTGGAATATGGAGAAGACAAAACAAGCGATGACGCTGGATGAGTCGTTACAAAGCAGTGATCCGAACGCTAACTTCCCCATCTATACCATTGACGGTAAAATCGCAGTCGATTTTGTCGGCAGATTCGAGAACTTGTTAGGTGATTTTTCTTCAATCTGCGATCGCCTCAACATCCCCTTTGATGGTTGGCTACCCAGAACAAAAACAAAGTCACGCAAAGATAAAAGACACTATTCCGAGATCTTAACGCCTGAACAGGCTGACTACATCCGTCAGCAATGTGCCACTGAAATCGAACTATTTGGCTATCAATACAAGCAGGTAAGCCGCCCGTAAATCGCACGGCTGTTTTCTGACCTGGCCAAAATGTGTAGCAGTTGCCTGCCGAATCGGGATAAGCCGGAAACCTCTCGCTAGGCCAGAAAACAGCAGCCTAAATCCAGGAGCCTGACACCTTTAGCCCTGATACCTTTGGCCTTGTAACCTAAGCCCAGTTACCCACTTAAAGTGCATAGCCCATCAATCTTCGGACAGCTTAAGCACTGCTGCCGACATTGCCGCGAGTGTCTGCATCCACAAGTTGACGAACAGCCTCCACTAAAGGATGAGCGGATGCATACTGCCGCCCATAGGAAAGGTTAAAGGCGTAGTCAAAATTCGGTGGATTTTTTCCCTGATTATGTTGAATGATTGTTTCAATTTTGTCTAAACCCTTGGCAATGCGGGCTTCTGGCGAGGCTAACATATCATACTCATCCCAAAGTGCCAAAAACTCAGCGCGGCGCGGCTCATCGAGTGGTTCCAAAAGCGTAATCAAATCCAGGCGCTCCTGCTCGGACTTATTGTGATCGGGCCGTTGATGGATGGCAGGAATATCGCCACTGATGGCTTCGCCAAGGTCGTGAATCATACAGATTTTCAAAAGCTTGAGGAAGTCAATCCCCTCAAATTCTTGCTCGAAAACCATCACCATGAGGCACAGTCGCCATGTATGCTCAGCAGTGCTCTCATGGCGTCCATTCGATGTATGAGCACTGCGTAGGACGTCTTTCAGTTTCTCTGCTTGTTGAATAAACGAAATACAGCCGACAAGTTCTTGGGTCGTCATTCTCATACTGGGCTACCCTGCTAATTTACGATGCCGAACGCTGTCAAGGCAGGCGTCCTACAATTTGCCGTCTGACGTATGGTGCCCTGGAAGGACACCATCCCTATGAAATCCTAGTTTCTCCAGCAGCGTTATTGGGAAATCCGGCAAGAGATTAAGGTGGCGAGAGATTGGGGTGGCGCAAGCAGTTACGAAAGGATTGACACTCAGGAGAGTTGCATATACAACTTAAGTATGAGCAAAAAAGATATCACCAATGAAGCAACCCGCTATGCGCAGCTGATTGCATCTGATTGTATTGGTGCACGAGTGCGCATTCTAAACCGTGCCATCTCTCGCATCTACGACAACCAGATTCACCCCCATGGCATCAAGTTCTCGCAAATGAACATTTTGACTGTGGTGACTCTGCGGGGACCTATTCAGCAAAAGGAGGTGGGGAAAATTCTCTCGCTGGAAAAGTCTACACTGAGCCGTAATATCGCTTTGATGGAATCTAACGGCTGGCTGCAAAGCCAGTCGGGTGAAGGGAACAATCGCTTTTTAGGGGTGACCCCCAAAGGGCGAGAATTGTTGGTGAGCGCAGCACCCGCTTGGTCCCAAGCTCAAAAACAGGTAACCGCTCTACTTGGCGCTGAAACCGCAGATGAGCTCAGGCAAGCTGCCGATCGCCTCCAATCAGAAGACTTCGGGGAGTAGATATTTTTTTTGCCCTATAAGTTGTATATACAACCAATTATGGAGGAGTATGAAACCACGCATTCTTGTGACGGCTGCTGCCGGTCATACCGGTTCTATCGTTGTCAGGCAACTCTTGGCGCAGGGTTTCCGAGTTCGAGCTTTGGTGCGTCGTCAAGATGGTCGTTCACAACAACTCCAGCAGCTCGGGGCTGAAATTTTTGTGGGTGATTTGTTTGATTTACGTCACTTGCGAACTGCCTTGACCAATGTTCAGCGGGCTTATTACTGTTTCCCCTTTGCGCCCAATCTGCTGCATGGTGCACTGTTGTTTGCCCTGGCGGCTGAAGAGGCGAAGCTCGAAATGATGGCCATGTTGACGGCGTGGAATCCACATCCAACGCACCCTTCCATTCACCAACGAGAGCACTGGCTAGCGAACAACATCCATCAATGGATGCCCACAGTAGAGGTTGTCCACATCAATCCTGGCTTGTTTGCCTTTACCTATTTCTTTGGATTGCCGCAGGTGGTTCACTTTGGGCAATTGCTGTTGCCACTAGGCCATGGCTTGAATGCCCCTCCATCCAATGAGGATATTGCGGCTGTTGCCGTGGGGGTTTTAGCTCAACCCAACAAACACCAGGGGAAAGTATATCGCCCCACCGGACCTGAGCTAATTTCTGGCGATGAGGTGGCGGCCATTATGGGTCACATTCTGGATCGCCCCGTGCAGTATCGGAGTGTGTCCATGCCTCTGTTCGCTAAAGCTGCGAAAGCATTAGGGTTCTCGAATTTTGAAATAGCTCAACTGCGCCACTATACAGAGGAAGCTCGGCATGGCACCTATGCCATAGGAGCCCCTACGGATCATGTTGAACAGGTGTGCGATCGCCCCCCAGAAGATTTTGAGACCACAGCACGACGCTACATCCAACATCCCGAACTCGTATTTCCTCAATTGCGCATCGGGAATCGGTGGCATGCGCTGCAGCTCATGGTGAAAACCATCCTGGCCCGAGTGCCAGATCTAGATGCATGGGAATCAGACCGCGGCTATCCCCTACTGTCTGAGCCCGTCTTAGCCCACGACAGTGAAGAGTGGCGTACAGCTGCCCAACAGCGGCAACTATTACTCATTCAACAACAGCATCCAATTCTTTCCTGAATTCGGAATTCGGAATTCAGAATTCGGAATTTCGCTCCTATCTCCTGTCTCCTATCTCCTGTCTCCTATCTCCTATCTCCTGCCTCCTCTATCTCCTATTTCCTATCTCCTGTCTCCTATCTCCTGTCTCCTGTCTCCTGACTCCTTCTCTCCCCAGCCACAAACGATTCCCAAATTCTCCGTTCACCTAAGAGGTCATTCTGATGGATACGTTAACTATTTTCGGTGTTCAATTTAGTCTGAGTCTGGTTGTATGCGGTCTTCTTGCCAAATGGTATGGATTGCCTTGGCTGGCCCAGTATCCGACTCGTCAGGCACTGGTGCCGTTACTGATTCCCCATGCGCTGCGCCATTTGGGGTTAGCTTTTCTGGTGCCAGAGTTGGTTGTACACTCGTTGCCCAGTGGTTTTGCTAATGCCGCTGCCTACGGTGATTTAACGAGTGGCGTACTAGCTTTGCTGGCCCTGATTGCTTTGCGAGCCCGGTGGCGGTTTGCACTGGGGTTGGTCTGGGTGTTTAACATCGTGGGCACTGTCGATTTGCTCAACGCTTTACGACAGACGGAAGTGGTACCTAATTTGGGCACCACCTGGTACATCCCCACTTTTGTGGTGCCAGTTCTCCTGGTAACCCATGCCATGATGTTTGTGCGGTTAGTGAAGGCGTACAAGCATAACACCCCTACCCATAAGCAACAGGCTGCACAAATCTAGAAGTTTGTCTGTTGCATTTTGGCTGAGGCAAGTGGCTCGGAGTTGAGACGGTGTATCCGCATCAGTTGCAACTGGTAAAACCGGCTGACGAGAGTGTTGGGGTACGGGCGCAGTTGCTGACGCTAATTGAAGACATGCCGGAAGTTCTCCTAGAGGAGGTTAAGGACTTTGCTGAGTTTATTCAGCAGAAAAAGACGAGCGTGACTCAAGTCTTAGAATAGCGATCGCTGAGGGACCGTTTTCGCAAGTCGTCATGAAATTAGTGCAGCCACTCAGCAGAGGCAACTATCCCTCATCCAAAGGACAACCATCAAGCTGAAACAGGAAACCCGAAATTTTCCCTCGCCTCCCCTTAGTTCCCTCGATATCACTTTATTGCAGTTACCCCCAACCACATTTCAGAAAAGCCATAATAGAGACATAAGCGAGACTAATTGTGGTGACAAACCCCCTTCGTAGCGTAGGGTTGTAGCCGCTGAAAGCAGGGTCTCGCATCGTGATAGAACCATGCATGCCTTAACTAGGGAGCAAACTTTGCTCCAGGAAAATCAGTCACTTCGTCAAGAAAACCAAGAACTCCGCGACGAAACCATCCGCCTTAAAAAAGAACTCAACCGTCTTAACCAGATTATTCGAAAGCTAGCGCAAATGGTCAGACGCCATATCTAGCAGAACAATCTGGCACCGCATCACCTGCCTAGCAAGAGTGGAGCGGTGGAAGAGACGCGTCTGTAGCGTCGTAGAGGGTGGAGGGTGGAAGAGCCGCGTCTGTAGCGTCGTAGAGGGTGGAGGGTGGAAGAGACACAAAATTTTGCGTCTGTACTGTAGGTGGAGAGAGCCATACCCGCCCTGTAAAGACGCGTTAGCGCAGCCATGCCCAGGGCTTTTACATCGCGTCTCCTTCATGCTCCACCGTGTACGCCGAACCCGCTACTGCCAACGGAAATCGCTGAAAACAGGCTGATGATCCGACCCCCCAGAATCAGCCAAGCGATACACCCCCGTCGTCTCAATCGCCCCCGTGTACCAAATGTAATCAACACGCTTAAGATCACGTTCATGCCGGGCATTTTCTATCGGCGTATCGCCCAGCGCCCAGCCCACTTGAGTCGCCGCATCTTTAAAGAAAGTTGCCAAGATTCTGTTAGTGCTAGCAGTCTCGCGACTATTACAATCACAGGCCAGAATAAAAGCCGAACTATCATAATCTCGCAACACATCAATCAACAGCTTTGCCTGTTTATTTTGGTCTACGATATAGCGCTCAATAGCCCGCGGCATGTCGCGAATTGGCCGATTAGTTAGGGCATAGTAAATAGGATTCAAGTGGGCCGAAACAACCGTAACTTTCTTACCATCCACTAAAGTACTGGCCACAACTGCCGGTCGATCAACGCCAAAATCCAGTTCGGCAACTTCGGCTAGCGGCAACTTGCTAAAGAGCGCCGTCGTGCCACTCCGCATGGGAGTACTGACATAGTGATAAGGATATGTCTCTGATAAGCGATCAATAATCTTGGGTCTTAGCCTCTCGGTAAGTTCCTGAATCGCCACAACATCCGCATTAACTTGCCCAATAACCGATACGATCCTGTTGACTCTGCGATTACCGTTCAAGATGTTGTAGGTTAAGACTCTTAAATCAGAGTTGGGATGCGTTTCGATGATATTGGGTTTCAGAAACGGGTGAAAAAAGAAGACAAATATCAACACTGGCACGATCGCCATGTAGATATAGCGAGTATCTTGACGCTGTTTGAAATAAAGAAATAGCGCGACAAACAGAATGGGCAATGCGGGCCAAAAGAGATAATATCCGACGATATTTAGCAGGATAAGAGGCCACCATTTATCAAGCCAGAATAGGTAGGTAAAAAACCAGGCGGCCATGAAAAAGGAGTAGGCCCCAATGATGATTTTCAGGATCATGGAAATTTGGTAAATGCAGACTGAAAAGATGAAAATGCAGTGTGGGATACTGAAGCTTCAGTGCCCCGATCGCGATCGCGCCCAGCCGCTTTCCCAACAGCTTTGGGTTTTCATCACAGCGTATTCTACATTGAAATTTAATTAGCTTAGGGCTACTAACGCTACAGCCCATTCCCAATCAGAATAAAGGGAGCCCAGTAGTAGGGATGTGAAAGGCCATCACTGAAGGTGGCAGCACGATCGGCATCCTCATCCACGACAACCACTAAGCCGCGATCGCCGCCCACAGCACTGAAATCACCCGTAATCATGGCTTGCTGAGCAGCCTGCAAAGCGGCTGATTTCCCCATGCCCTGTTGCAGGGCATCATAAAAAGCCTGCATAAGTTTCTGGGTACCGCCATCACTCACCCGCCAGAGCGATGCCAGGGTTGCCTGTGCGCCTGCCTGTTCAATCCGATAGCCCAAACCTAAAATCTCGATGCCGCTGCCCAAATCGGTACTGCCCACAGCGGTTTCACAGGCGCTGAGCACGACCAGTTCGGTATTGTCCAATGTCCATTCGCGCTTGATATTGCGGAGATTGATGGTCTCGCCGCTGCCAAATACGATAAAAGACTCATCCGGGGATCCGGTGACAAAGGCTGCGTGCGTCGCTAAATGGACGATATCGTAGCCGGACAAGTTGTTGAGTGCTTCAGCGTTGAACTCCTGATTGAGCAAGACATCAACACCGTCCACTTGCTCTGCCAGCGTTTTGACTTCAACTTCAGTAAAGGGCAAATCGGGGAACGTAAATTCTGTTTCACCCGCACTAATCGTGAACTCACATTCCGCACAGGCAGCTGCCAGTAGTTGTCGATCTTGCGATTGGGGCTGCACATTGAGGTCAGTCAAGGAGGCCGCGGTAATATGGCTGATGCTAAATTGCTCTGCCAGGTACTGCTCACCATCGTGTAGCGCTGCCAACGGAATGTAGCGCAGGGCTCCGTCCGGGGCATAGATAATCGCTTCAATGTTGGCCTGGTCTAACTGCATTGCCAGCGGGCCAATCAACCACTGGTAGAGTTGTTGGGCTAAGGGCTCGATGTCACTAGAGGGCGTTTTCAATGCCTGCCCAAAGTTGACGATCGCCTGATTTAACGCCTGTGAAGACACCTCAACCGGATATCGCAGCGGTGGCCCTTCCGGCATCACCAAAACTAATTCCAGGCGATCTTCCAGAATTAAGGGATAAAGGGCAGCCGTTTTTTGCGGTAGCAGGCGCAAGTTATTGGCTAGGTCGGGAAAGTTTTCCGGTTCTAAGTTTTGACCCCGACTGCTCGTGCGAATTTGGTCAACGGTTGCGATCACGGTGGGGTCATCCAGAAAATCGTAGAACCATCCCTCGGCCTGGTCACGCGCCGCTTGGAGTTCGCGGAGTCGCTGCTGTTCTGGACTGGTCAACGAGTCAGAGGACTTTGCCTCCAATACCTGGAGTTCTGTAGCCTGATCCAGGACTTGTTGATAAAGGGCAAGTAAATCAGTCTCGACTTGCCAGAAATCAACGCCGCTAGCGGTCTCAGAACTGCGCTGCACATCTTGGAAATACTCATCCAGTTCTTGGATTTTGAGCAGATCCAAAACTCGCTGAGCTTCCAGGATACGGTTTTGCGCCAACAGCAAATCAGCCAGGGTCCGGTAAGTATCGGCAACGGAGTCGGTGTAGGAGGTTTGCAGTTCTGTATCCAGGGTCCGTAAGTCACCCCGGATGGATTCGTAGAGGTTAACGGACTGTTTGAGCAGCGTAATCGCCAGTTCTGGCTGCGCTTGCTCGGCCAGTAGCTGCCCCATATGGCTGAGGGTGGCAGCCTCATTGGGGCGATCGCCCAGGGCTTGATGCCAGGCCAGCGCTTCCTGCAACAAATCGAGGGCTGCTTGGGGGGTATCTTGCTCATGCCGCACCAGGGCCAGGCCAACGAGGGTCACCCCTTCATTCGCTTGCGCCCCAATCTGTCGCTGAATGGCCAAGGCTTCCTCAAGCGTGGTTTCTGCCACGGTCAGGTTGCCGAGTTGGCGCTGCACCAACCCCATATCCATGAGGGTCAAATGTTCACCCGTGACACTGCCACTGTCTTGATAAATGGTCAGGGCCTGTTCATACAAAGCGAGGGCCTGAGCCGGTTGTGCCTGCGTGACCGCAGCATTGCCCAGGAAGCGCAACGCATTGGCTTCACCGATGACGCTGCCAATCTGGCGAAAGATCTGTAAGCCAGATTGGTAAAACTGAGTAGCCTGCTCGTATTGCCCCAACTGCAGATAGGTTTTGCCGAGCGCCAGCAGAGCATAGGCTTCATCATCCTGGTCACCTAGCGTTTGCGCCAGGGCTAGGGCTTCCTCATGTTTGGCGAGGGCATCGGCAAAGTCGCCCTGGGCTCGATAAACATTCCCGAGTTGCTCCAAAACCGTCCGTTCGCCAATACGCGCCCCGATATCGCGATAAATTGTCAGGGATTGCTCGGCGTAGTCCAACGCTTGAGGATAGTTGCCCCGCTTGGCAGCCAAATCACTCAAATGGCTGAATTGAACCGCTTGATCCGGGACCAGCCCCAACTCCTGAGCGAGCGTTAGCGAGGCTTCGTAGTGGGTTTGGGCGTCATCGTAGCGCCCCTGTTCGGCGTAAACAGTTCCAATATTGCCCTGGAGTGGCACTTCCGAGGGCTTCAGGCCAATGTCCTGGACCAGTGCCAAAGCTTCCTGATAAGCCGTGAGGGATTGCTCGTAGCGTCCTTGCAACCGGTAAGCAGAACCCAAGCTATTTAAGCTGTAAGCCAAGTCACCGGGATTATCAATCGTTTGGCGAATGGTCAAAGCCTCTTGGTATATCGCTAAGGCGGTATCGTACTCGCCCATATAGAGGTAGGTATTGCCCATATTATTCAGCGTGGTAGCGCGATCGAACGATGTCCCCCAGGTTTGGTTAATCTCTAGGGACTGTTCATAGAGGGCGATCGCCTCCTGATAGCGGCCCTGGTCTTCGTACACCACGGCCGTGTTGTTGAGCTGCTTCTGCTCCGTATCCCAGGTCGAGTCAATGCAGCTTTGGCGTAAACGCTCCGCACTTTCAGCCTGGAGGCGGTCGGTAAAGACTGACACAGCAGCCTCGTAAACATCGGCGGGGACTGTTGAGTTTTCCCCAGCACGGTCAATATCCCTGGCTGCGAGGGCGAAGGCTAAACGACAATACTCGTCGAGCCTAGCCAAACCATCCGGAGCTTCCAGTTGTGCCCGAATGTTCCGGGCACTGGCAAGGGCTTGATTGAAATTCCCTAGAGCGACCTCGTAATTGCCCTGAAGCATGTAGATCACGCCAAGATTATTCAGCGCGATTTCGGCCTGAGCCAAGCGTCCTTGCTCCTGAGCAAGGGTATACATTTGCTCATAGGCCGCGATGGCTTCAGGATATCGCCCCAAGTCACCGTAAATGCTGGCCAGCCCCAAGGTCGATGCAAACCACAAATCCGTGTCCTTAGTTTGGGTCGCAATGTCAGCAATTCTTTCCTCAACCGCCAGCGCTTCGGCATACTGACTGCGTTGGCCATGGATGCTGGCAATCGAGCCTAAGGTGATGGCAACCAGTTCTGGATCGTTGAGTCCTTCAGCGGCTGCTAACGCTTCTTGATAATGCTCTAGCGCGTTGTCAAAATTCGTTTGATTATCGTGTAGAAAACCTAACTGGCCTGACGCTAACCAGACTTGTTGCAGGGAAAGCTGAATCCAGTATTGTCGCTCTGTTTCCGTATCAATAATGCTGCTGTCCAGCAGCGCATCGGCAACAGGAATTTCACTGCGAACCTGAAGTTTTCTGGCGGCCAGACGCTGCGATTGTCGGGCATAGGTGAGGGATTGTTCAGCGTAGCGAATCGCCTGCTCATAATCACCCGCATTTTCAGCGGCCTTACTGGAGTCAAAATATAAATCTTGCAGACTATGTAGGGCGGCTAGTTCACTATCGCGTGAAGGAATTTGCCGGGCGACTTCTAACGAAGCTTGAGCCATCATAATGCCTGCGTCATATTGCCCCAAGATGCTGTGTAACAGCGCCTGTTTTTCATAGGAAAAAGCCATATTCAGTCGCAAAGAGGCTAGCAGATTGGGGTTGCCAGATGCGATCACATAGGGGAGTCCGGCCTCATACCAGGTCAAACCGGATTGATGGGCGGCCAGACTCGCTTCATACCGCTCCTCCGTTTGGAGCAATATTCCATTTAATTCGTAGGCTTGAGCTACGGCAATATGGGCGGTGTTGGTGTTTTGGTAGGTGTACTGAATCAAGTCCTCATCAGTGGAGGGGCCAACGAGCTTTAACGCCTCTAAAATTGCCTCCACGCCCTGCTCGGCGGTGGCGATCGCGGTGGCGATATGCTCATAGGCCGCTTCCGGCTGGCCCTGGGTCAAGGCTTGATCGGCAGCAGCGTAGTGGGTTTGTCCCATAATGACAAACGCCGATGAGACTTCGTTGAGGGCTCTAGCGGTATAGTCTGCGGGCGTCAGCGACTGGGAAATCGCCCAGGCTTCTTGATAAACATCCAGTGCTTGTTGGTAGGTGGCGATCGCCGCCTCATACCGCTCATCATCCAAGGCACTGGACGCTTGTGCCCAATAAATATTGCCCAAGCCAAGCAGGACTTCAAATTGAAAATCACCCCGCTCAGCCAGGGCCAAGCTAGCCGCCGCGCGCCGATAGCTCATCGCCCCACCTGACAAGTCACCCTGCTCAACGAAAGCAAGCCCTTGAAAGAAGTAGGCAACCCCTTCCCCATAGGGGTTGGTCGTCGCTGTACTGAGTGCGATCGCGTCCTCAAGGTTGCTCAAGGCGGCGGCGGTCGCTCCCAACCGATACTGAGACAGCCCTTTAATCGCCAAAATGAGTGGCTGATAATACGACTGATACAGCGACTCTTCGCTCGATGCTGGCTCCGCTGTCAGCAGTGTTTGCGCCTCCTCTAAGAAGGCTAATGCCGACTCGAATTCTTGCGCCTGAAAGTAATAGCCACCCAAGTCAGCCGTCAGCAACCCCTGCTGGATTGGAGACCCAAATTCACGGGCCAGGTCCAATGCCTGTTGGATCGTGGCAAACGTGGTCTCATTCGGCACATCGCGGTACGTTGTGACCGCCAACACTTGCAGCGCGTAGGCTTCACCGACGCGATCGCCCAGGTCACGGTAAAGGGTCAGGGCTTGTTGAACCGCTTCAGCCGTAGCTGTTTCATTCCCGTAGGCATCCTGCACGGCCCCAATTGCGACCCAAGCCGCCGCTTCATGGCTGCGATCGCCTGCTTGCTGGGCCTGCTCTAGGGCCTGTTGCAGCGTGGCTAAGGCCGCTGTTAGTTGTCCGACATACAGTTGCTGTCGGCCTTCGGCAAGCAGCGTTGCGGCTGTATCAGAAGACTGCGCCAGCACAGGGGCAACTAAACGCGGCGGCGCGGCTAAGGTCGCAACCCCCAGCATCCCCAAGGACAGTAGCCAGGAGGCTGTGGTCAAGCTCAGACGGTTATGTCGGGAACCCATAAAGGATATGTACGTGAATAGTGTACCGATCGCAGGGGCGAAAGGCCCCTCGCCCCTACGTGAGGCTTCACTGAAAATCAAACAACGACACTACCTTGATACCTCTCAGGTACTTTAACTTATGCAAGTTTATGCCCTCAGCCTGCAATAAACTTGCACCACTATTCGCACTGTTGCTACGGTGCTTGAGCAACCTGAACGTCGATTATGATCACATAGGCACAATATTAAGGAGGCAGGTTGTTTGCCTGAAGAAGACTTGCCATGTCCTACAGTCAGTTCAAAACGCTGACTAGCGTTAAGGAAGCGTTTGGGATCTCAACCAAGGAGGGGGTTCGTTTCTTACCCGATCTAGCAGCGATCGAGCCCTCCATAACACTGGAGAGTTTTCTGGAATATAGCTTACCTGTCGCTGCCGCAACGGGCAGCGAAAAAGCCCGATCTGAACTCATTATTAGCCCAGTCTTACTGGAAGTGAGACAGATTTTGCAGCAGCGGATCAGCTTTTTCTCAGGGGAAGAATTTAATGTTGATGAGTCAATGGGTTTAAACGGTACCTGCGATTTCTTGTTAAGCCGTTCAATGGCGTTAATTGAAATTGAGGCTCCAGTTTTTATATTAGTTGAGGCCAAAAAGGCTGATTTGAAATCTGGGTTAGGACAATGTGCGGCAGAAATGGTAGCTGCCCAGCGCTTCAATGAGCAAAAGGGACAGACCATTACGACGATTTACGGTTGTGTGAGCAATGGCACGCAGTGGCGCTTCATGCAATTGCAAGATCACCTTTTAACCATCGATCTCCACGACTATCCTTTGCCACCAGTAGGGCAAATTCTGGCCTTCTTGGCTTGGATGGCTGAGAACTAAATTTGCTCTTGTACAACTTTGTGGATTGTAGATTTTTTCCGAGGATATTAGTTTCAGGTTTGGCTAGAGATTACAAGGCATTGTTTTCGGAGTGTATTGGATTGAATGAAGTACAACCCAACACCTATAGCAGTTTCGCTGAGTTACGCTGGCACCAAGCTCACCGTCCATTACTGAATGAGGCAAGCAATGGCAACGTCACCCTTAGAACGAATCACAATTGACCCCGAAATTTGTCATGGCAAACCCTGTATTCGTGGGTTGCGCTATCCGGTGGAATTTTTACTAGAATTGCTGAGTTCTGGCATGACTCACGCTGAAATCCTGGCAGATTATGACGACCTAGAGGAAGCTGACATTTTGTCCGCACTGCTGTTTGCGACCCGTCTCAGTCAAGTCAAAAGCATCTACAAGCTGGCATCATGAAGTTCTTGGTTGACGCTCAACTGCCGCAACGCTTAGCCCACTTTCTGCAACAAGCTGGATACGACACGTTACACACAAAGGAGTTGCCAATAGGTAACTCGACCCCAGATGCTGTGATCAATGAAATTTCTCTGAATGAACAAAGAATTGTCGTCACTAAAGATGATGATTTTGTTCAATCTTTTTTGCTGCAACAAAAACCCTATAAGTTGCTATTAGTCGCTACAGGAAACATTAAAAACGCTGACTTGGAGAATTTATTCCGGCAACATCTCAGCCAGCTTGCCGAGATTTTTGAGACAAGTAGCTATGTCGAATTGGGATACGATGCAATTATTATTCATTAGTGAACAGTTTTTTGAGTGGGTTGGGTGGAAAGAAGTGCAGCCCAACGCTACGGCTGTCATCTCTACATGCTTTGCTGGTCTTTCCTTCATCTCATCTCATGTCTGACCTTACATCTTCCTCCCCCCAACATCCGCTCATGACTGCCGAAGCTATCGCCAGCTTCCCAGAACAAATATTCGTGCATCCGCTGAATGCCAATGCCATCCGTCACACCAAGTCGTTAGCCGAAGCAACCGGTTGCATGCACTTGGGGGTCCATCTGGTGCGGATTACTTCAGGCCATGACTCCACGGAATACCATCGTCATCGCGGCGAAGAAGAGTTCATTTATATCCTGTCAGGGCGAGGCATTGCTGAAATTGGCGGCAAAACCTTTGAGGTAAAACCTGGTGACTTCATGGGCTTTCCACCCGACAGTCTGGCCCACAGCATGCACAATCCTTTCGCAGAAGATTTGGTGTATCTAATGGGAGGCACCAACCTGGACTACGACGTGTGCGATTATCCCAAACAGAAAAAGCAGATGTATCGCGTCGGCGATCGCCGCGACTACGTCGATTGGGAGCCCGGTAACGCATGAAGCTCGGCATAACGAGTTTTGATATCCGCGATCGTGAATAGCGCTTGGAACTGGAGGTTCTTGGCCGCGTAAAACTCACTGCCACCCTCCTGGCGATCCACCAGGGCCAGGACCGTTTCGACCGTGTAGCCCGCAGCGCGCAAACGCTCAACCGCTTTCCAAGCAGACTGCCCTGTAGTGACAACATCCTCCAACACAATCACTAAGGCCCCAGCCGGTAGCTCAGGCCCCTCAATATAGGCTTGAGTGCCGTGACCCTTCGCCTCTTTACGCACAATCAACGGCGTAATTGCCCGATCGCCATAAGCCCCAACAATACTCACCGCCGTCACGATGGGGTCTGCACCTAAGGTCAGCCCAGCCACCGCGATCGCGGCCTCCGAGACCTGATCCAGTAACAGGCGACCCACCATCACGCCCCCTTCGGGATGGAGCGTAACCTGTTTGCCATTGATGTAGTAGTTACTCGTTTGTCCTGAAGACAGAGCAAAATCCCCTTCCCGATAGGCAACCTGGCATAGCAAATCGAGCAAGCGATCGCGCAGTTCAGGCAATGGCAGTGTCGTCAGAGACAAAATTGAGGACTGGGCGCTGGATTCCATAGAGTTGAGAGAGTGTATGGGCATTTACTAAGCTATCAGGCGTTGGGCGGCGTGATACTCGTAACGAAAGAATCTCGAAGTCAGGAACCAGGAGTCAGGAGTACACTGGTTTATGGCTTTTCGCTCCTGACTTCCTACCCAGTCAGAGGATCCCGGCTTAAACGTTACGCCTAGGGGCTTAACTTAAAGCCGGAAATCTCGGTGGTGACAGAATTCAAGCTGCGACGCGATCGCTCACTGAATTCCAGCCCTGACTCCAGAATTCTGACTCCAGAATTCTGACTCCTGACTCCAGAATTCTGCCCCCAAACCCACCTCTCCCAGCTTCAATAAGCTACCCTGATGCCATATGATTGGGTGCCTTGTTATGACAACTGAATCCACAAATTCACCTCAGATTGCTCCAGATGATCCAGAATCTTTAGCCAAGTTGCGATCGCTTGTCGAGCGTGTCATGGCAGACGGTAAGATTTCCCCAGAAGAGGCTGACGAAATTCGGGACGCCCTTATTGAAGACGGCCAGATCACCCTGGATGAGATCGAAGTAATCCGCACAGTGATGCGGGAGAAATTAGGGGATGCGCCCCTAAAGTTTGGATAGGATGCGCCCAATGGAGCTGACAATTAAACCTGGCAATAGCTACCCTCTGGGTGCCACGGTTGACGCTAAAGGTATCAATTTCTGTGTCTACTCGCAAAATGCAACAGGGATTGATCTGTTGTTGTATGAGTCTGCCAATGCACCGTATCCAGAACACACCATCCATTTAGATCCGCGCTACCATCGCTCCTTCAACTATTGGCATGTTTTTGTTTACGGTCTAGAGGCGGGGCAAGTCTATGCCTATCGCGCCACGGGGCCTTATCAGCCCCAATGGGGACATCGCTTCGATCCCTCTAAGGTTCTGCTCGACCCCTATGGACTCTCTGTGGTGGGCCAAGAAATTTACGATCGCCAAGCAGCTTGCCACCCCGGCGAAAATTCACCCCACGCCCTGCGTAATGTCGTGGTGGATCTCGATGCCTATGACTGGGAAGGGGATACCCCACTGACCATTCCCTATTCCAGAACCGTTATCTATGAAATGCATGTTGGTGGGTTTACGCAGCACCCAAGTTCGGATGTTGCCCCTGAGAAACGCGGGACCTTTGCAGGCATCATCGAAAAGATCCCTTATCTCAAGTCTTTAGGCATTACGGCGGTAGAACTCCTGCCTGTGCACCAATTTGATGAACGCGATGCACCGCTGGGCTTAAGTAACTACTGGGGCTACAGCACCGTGGCTTTCTTCGCACCCCATCGAGCCTATAGCTCGCGCCAGGAACCCACAGGGCCAGTCGATGAATTTCGAGACATGGTGAAAGCCCTGCACAAAGCGAATATTGAGGTGATTCTGGACGTCGTTTTTAACCACACGGCAGAGGGGGATCATCGGGGACCAACGCTATCGTTTCGCGGCCTCGATAACCGGACTTACTACATCCTGGACGAAGAAGATCCTGCCCAGTATGCCAACTACAGCGGCTGCGGCAATAGTGTCAAAGCTGATCATACAGTGGTAGGCCGCTTTATTATCGATTGTCTGCGCTATTGGGTTTCCGAAATGCATGTGGATGGCTTTCGGTTTGACCTGGCGTCGGTTATGGCCCGTGATAAGGAAGGGAACCCACAGGATGATCCCCCCATTCTTTGGACCATTGAATCAGACCCTGTTTTGGCGCGCACGAAACTAATTGCCGAAGCCTGGGATGCCGCCGGGCTTTATCAGGTGGGCTCGTTTATTGGCGATCGCTTTGCAGAATGGAATGGCCCCTTTCGCGATGATGTGCGCAGCTTTGTCAAGGGCGATGATGATACGGTAGGCCTCTTAGCCGCGCGCATTTTAGGCAGTCCCGATCTTTTTGTGGATGATCCCAATCGGGAAACCAATCGCAGTATCAATTTTGTCACGTGTCACGATGGGTTCACCCTCAATGATGTGGTGTCCTATAACAGCAAGCATAATGAGGCAAATGCTGAGCAAAATCGGGATGGCAGTAATGCTAACTTTAGCTGGAACTGTGGTGTCGAAGGCCCCAGTGAAGACCCTCAAATCAAAGCTTTGCGGCTACGTCAGATCAAAAACCTGATTACGATCTTGCTCGTCTCACAAGGCACCCCCATGCTACTGATTGGGGATGAGGTTTGCCGGACACAGCAAGGTAACAACAACGCGTATTGTCAAAATACGTCTCTCAGTTGGTTTAATTGGGAGGATTTTGAGGGACATCAGGAAATTTGGCGCTTTACCCAGCACACCATTGATTTGGTTCAGAATTTACGCCTTTTTCAACAAACCCGATGGCTGCAAGTGGTTGAGCACTTTGTGAACGCTCCCCACCTTATCTGGCATGGTGTGAAGCTTTATGAGCCCGACTGGTCTTCGCACTCCCACAGTTTGGCCTTTACGCTCCATGATCCAGCTGTAGAAGAAGAAATACATGTCATTATGAATGCCTATTGGGAACCCCTCGTATTTGAATTACCACAGCCTCATCCCCACAGCCACTGGTATCGCATTATCAATACAGCCCAGCCCCCACCGAGGGATATCGTCGACAGTACAACAGAAGCCGTGAAAGGCAATACCTACAAGGTTGCGGATCGCTCTTGTGTCGTGCTGATGGCACTATAGCTGATGCCCTCTAAATGGAGTCTTGTTCGGCTGTATAGAACCATCGCCCTGCACCGAGTTCAAAACTCACGGCTTTAATAACGCGACTTGCTCAGCAGTCAAATTTAGTAAGTCTGTGACCTGCTCTAAAGACATCCCCGTTGCCAGCAGGTTTCGCGCCGACTGCAGAATCTGAGCTTGGGCTGCTTCTTTCGCTTGACGCTCCGCCTCTGCAATTTGCTGCATCGCTTCTTTTGCCTGGCGTTCGGTTTCTTTTGCCTGGCGTTCGGTTTCTTTTGCCTGGCGTTCGGTTTCTTTTGCCTGGCGTTCCAGTTCGGTGTCGGTCAAAAGCCAGTTACCGTCGCTATCGCACCAGCGCAACCAACGCCCCGGCATGCCCTCAAACGCCCCTTCCCAAATGCCTAAGCCGACTTGTAGGTCAATGAGCCAGATCTGCGGTGCTGATGCTCGAAGTCCCTGCTCTTGATATTGACTGCCTACTAGTTGGAAATAGCGTAGCTGACTATTTTTGCGGTTATACACCAGGTAGTGGGGAACCCGGAGATAGCGCTCGTAAACTGTCAACTTGTTGGGGGGACGTTCGGCCTTGATTTCTAAGAAGGAGACGGTTCCGTTGGGCTTAGACGCGATCGCGACCTCACGTTCGGCCTCACTTTCTTCCCCACTGATGGCCTTCTGGGGCTGGTAAAAATGCCCCAAATCTTCCGCCTGAGTACCGGGCGACAGAAACTCAATCACAACATGAGGCGCTTGCGGTTCTTGCCAGGTTACATAGCTGCGGCGCATATCGTAACCATCATACAGACGCGGTACCCCCACTGCGAGAAACCAATCCGGGCGCTTGTACCAACCAGGATTCTGATTGTCGTAATAAAGGTTCAGATCGGCTCCGGTGAACCATTCATCGCGGGTGTAATCAGCCAAGGCTAAAGAGCGGCTGAGAAGCTGTGGCTGCAAATCATGAAATTCGTCGGGCAAACCAGGTTCTCCTACTTGCTCGCTAGGGAGGTCATACATTGTGGGGAGAGTTTCGCGGGGAGAACGCGGCGGGTCAGTTTGGGGAACGGAATACCCAGTAGTGAAGGTCATCGGAGTGTCCTGTGAGTTCTCTTAGCTTCTATTTGGGTTTCTGCATCAGCCAATTGTGAAATGGCTTTAAAATCGATTTCGATTTTGGATAACCGCAATCGTCTTATTTTTCGTCTTGCCAGACTTGCTTAAAAGCATAATCGTGTCCTTAGAAAACAGAGCTTTTGTCAATACCTGAATTAGAGCACGTATGGCCGCCCCATGAATCGGATCTAGCGGCGGGACTTCACTGATATCTCCGGCAGTCAATTCATTGGGTTCTGGCAACAATCCGGCGCGATAGGCAGCGATGTAGCGATCGCGTGTCCAATCAATACGGGTAATAGGTCTGTCAAGTGCCGGAACCATCAGTAACGCTCTCGTTACGACTTCTACTATTCTACTTCCACTCAAACGGACGATGGGACACACGAAATTGCTCTCCCGAATTGCACCCCAAGCCCTCATGCATGAGGCGCGATCGCGCACAATTTTCCTTTCGCTTCAGGCTGTGGGATAAATCCACGACCGACCTCTACACCTAGCTCAATCTGGATTTTGAGGAGCCAGGTTAAGATCGAACTAGTTTAGGGTTTATGGTGGACAAATTTTGGTTTGTCCATATTGCTCTCAGTGCTGCAAGGTGTGCATCAATTGCGAACAAGGGTGTATCGGTCAATCATGATCAATACGAAACAGGAAGTCCCCCGTGGTGAGTTTAAAGTCGATTCGTGGGCGATCGCTTCTGGCATGGTTTAAGCAGCAACCTCAGAAACAACAAAAACTTCGGTGGCATAGTGTTGCAGTCATTGTGACGACCAGTCTGGCTGTTTCTGCAGGAGTGATTGGCCTAACACAACTTGCTTTTCTCGAAGGCATTGAGCAGCGAGCCTATGATCAGATGGTGCGGTTGCGTCATCGTGATGGTGAGTTGCCTGTGGATAATCGCTTATTGATTGTCACGGTAACCGAAGCTGATCTGGAATCATTGCAAGAATTTCCGCTTAAGGACGGGACCGTTGCCCGGGCGCTTGAGCGGCTTCAAGAACACGAGCCAGCAGTCATTGGCCTGGATATATTTCGAGCAATTCCCAAGCCTCCGGGGCGCGCTGCCTTACTACAGTCCCTTCAAGCTGACAACGTCATTCTCATCACTCAACTCTCGGATGATCAGGGAGGACCGGGTATTCCACCACCTGAAGGCGTTGCTCCGCATCAGGTGAGTTTTAATGATGTGGTGGTTGATGCCGATGGTGCCGTCCGTCGGGCCTTGCTATTTGGCGAAAAAGTCACCCCTGATGGAACAATAACCCTGCCTGCCTTCGCGCTGCAACTTGCCCTGCAGTACCTAGCAACGCAAAACGTCACCCCCCAGGCAAGTGACCTCAATCCTGCATACATGCAGTTAGGCCCTAGCACGTTCGTCCGTCTCCAATCGGGATCGGGGGGGTACGCTACAACTGATGAGCGGGGATATCAAACGCTGTTGAACTATCGCAATCGGTTATCCCCTGGACGTCAAGTTTCCTTAAGCCAGTTGCTGAACAACAAGGTTGATCCTAGTTGGATCAACGGCAAAATTGTGCTGATAGGGTTAACAGCACCCAGCTTTAAGGACTTGTTTTACACACCATTTACCGCTGGCAGGGTTGAAGATCATCAAATGCCTGGGGTAGTTTTACATGCTCAAATTGTGAGCCAATTACTGGATGCGGCCACGGGCGATCGCGTGCCTCTATGGATGAGTCAGCCCTGGCAAGAGTGGCTATGGTGCGGGTTGTGGGCATTGTTAGGTGGCAGCATTGCTTGGAATTTACGCCACCCCCTGATGCTGACGCT
This sequence comes from Cyanobacteria bacterium J06639_14, assembly GCA_039818605.1. Classification (GTDB taxonomy): domain Bacteria; phylum Cyanobacteriota; class Cyanobacteriia; order Phormidesmidales; family Phormidesmidaceae; genus SIO1E4. The sequence goes on from JBCBTQ010000010.1 coordinate 23,910, forward strand.
GAGTCAAGCGAGCGTTTTGGTCATGATGATGGCTTCTGGGTACGGCATCTTTCTCCATCAGGGTTGGATTCCGGTCATGGCTCCAGCGATCGCGATTGTGGGTAGTAGCAGCGTGGTTTTGGCCTATCAAGCTCAACAATCGGCTCGGCAACGACAGATGATGTTGACGCTGCTAGGGCAAACCGCTTCGCCTGAAGTCGCCAAAGCACTCTGGGAAAACCGCGATCGGCTTCTGAAATCGGGCAAACTGCCAGGGCAGAAAATGATTGCGACCATGATGTTTACCGACATCAAAGGGTTTAGCACCTTAGCTGAGGTAACTCCACCAGAGCAATTATTGGAGTGGCTTAACGACTATCTGGAAGCCATGACAGAGGAAATCCAGGCTCTACATGGCATCGTTAATAAATTTACAGGCGATGGGTTACTGGCGGTGTTTGGGGTCCCGATCGCGAGTAAAAACGCGGAAGCTATTGACCATGATGCTCAGTCAGCTGTGAACTGCGCCCTGCAGATGGAAAAACGGTTAGCTGATATCAATCGCGATCGACAAACCCAAAGTTTACCGATTCTCAAGATGCGCGTTGGAATTTTTACCGGGCCAGTGGTGGTCGGTAGCCTGGGAGGACATAACCGTATGGAATACGGAATTATTGGCGATAGCGTCAATATTGCTTCCCGCTTGGAAAGCTTCGACAAAAGCCGCCAATCCACCGACTGTCGTATTCTCATTGGTCAGGAAACACTGAAACACCTAAAGGAAAAGTTTCAGGTCGAATCTTGGGGGGAATTACTCCTGAAAGGCAGACACACCCCAGTCAATGTATATCGCGTAATCAGGAAGCGCTAAGCCCCTGATTCCCTACGCCATAGCATTAACCGACTTCAAAGCGTTCACCCGCTTAAACAGGAACCTTTCCCACAAGTGTACTGACGTCCTTGTCTAACCCTGTGTATTTAAGTTTGTGGCTGCGATCGATGTAATAACGCTACATTCCTTCTTGGCCACCAGCGTCTTCCTCAATCACAAATTGCGTGGTGTCTTCATTCAACTCCAGGACATGATCATCTTCAGGAAGCTGAGGATCTGATTCAAGAAATGGGTCAATATTCACATCAGGTTGGGGATCCACTGGATTCGTATCTTGTCCTGTGGGATCTATCACTGGATTCGTATCTTGTCCCGTAGGGTCTATAACTGGATTCGTATCTTGTCCCGTAGGGTCTATCACTGGATTCGTGTCTTGCCCCGTGGGATCTATCACTGGCCCTTGGTCAACCGGGCCAGGGTCAATCGTCGGCCCTTGGTCAACCGGACCAGGGTCAATCGTCGGTCCTTGGTCAACCGGGCCAGGGTCAATCGTCGGCCCTTGATCAACCGGACCAGGGTCAATCGTCGGCCCTTGGTCAACCGGACCAGGGTCAATCGTCGGCCCTTGGTCAACCGGACCAGGGTCAATCGTCGGCCCTTGATCAACCGGACCAGGGTCAATCGTTGGTCCTTGATCAACCGGACCAGGGTCAATCGTTGGTCCTTGATCAACCGGACCGGGGTCAATGGTTGGATTCGTGTCTTGTCCCGTGGGGTCAATGACTGGACCTTGGTCAACCGGTGTGGGCTCAACTGGCGTGGGGTCGACGACTGGACCTTGGTCAACCGGTGCGGGTTCAACAGGAGCGGGATCGATCTCTGGTCCAGCGATAGGATCCTGTGCAGAACTTCCTGGGGGTGTTTCTGGAGCTGGATTCGGAGCTGAATCACCTGGTGGAGTTCCTGTCGGACCTGGCTTCCCTGGTGTATTACTTGGCGTCGTTGGTGGATTTTCTGGCGGTGTTGAAGAATCAACAGGCTCCTGAGTAGAAGGCGGAGGTGTTGAAGAAGACCCAGAATTTGGGGTGGAAGAAGGCGGAGGTGTTGAAGAAGACCCAGAATTTGGGGTGGAAGGCGGTGATGACGACGAAAAAGATCCAGAACCTGTGGAACCAGTACCGCCTCCAGCAGCAGAATTAGTTGACGGCTTCTTAGCCCCATGCATTGAGGCGGAACCGTTGGGTGAATTTGATGCCGTCGTCGTCACAGTCCCTGTATTTACACCAGACGGAACAGCATCAGTGATCAGCCTGCGGTTGGTTAGCAGAGTTGACATCGAGCCAATTGGCTTATTTGAACTGACCGCTGTATTCTGGCTGACTGGTTCCGATGTTTCTTGGAATACAACCAAGCTCGAAGATGGTAACAACTCGGCCTGGGAACTCAAGACTTCCGGATTGAGGAGATATCCACCATCAAAATCACTTTGCGCCGCCAGTCCATCTAGTGTTTCTTGTCGCACCGGATCAGTCGGCAAACCACTACCTTCAAAATCAGGGTTATCCAAATGGAGCCCTTCCACTAAAGGACTAGTTTCGTAGAACAGCGCTAAATCAAACTCAAGAACTTGGATAGCATCACCTTCGATAACAGCCATATGACCAGCTGTTAGCGTCTCTGTCATCCCTTCAGAAGTTGTTACTTCAACAGGCCCAACAGGATTATTGGTCAGAACCATAACAATGGTACGGCCAGGGTATTCCTGTATAGCCTCATTATCGAAGCCAGTGAGGCTCACACATTCGGTCAAGGAAGAAGGTGCGCTATTCTCTGAATTCCCCGTTTCCATCAATTGCGCATTCGGATCGCAACCATAGGGCCAAGTAGACGGCAGTTCTGTATTCCAATTATCTATCAGAGATGGGTCTGTCGCCCCATCAAAGGGAATATGGCGAACCACTAAAGCCGTGCCTTGCACACCGGTTATGGCACTAGGCGTTTGAATCCTGCTAGGCCCATTTCCAGGCGGAATCAACAACAAAACGGTCCCGTTGGACAAACGGAAATTTCGCGTATCAGGTGCAAAGCGGAAGGTCGCCCGTTCGCCAATCCGAGCCAGGGAACCATCGTTAAATCGAAGCTCAGCACGAGAAGCACTGGAAGTGCGTAGGGCATCGCCTAACCCCAGCCAATCGGAGAGGCTTGCTTGGCGAGCAGTTTGCCCTTGCAAAATAACCTCAACGTTATTTTCTATTGATTCAACATCGGCTCGGATTAAAGGAACGTCTGCCCTAGCAGCCATCGGCAAGATTGCACCAATCAAGCCAAAAATTAGACCACCAACTCTGATTCTGATACATCGATAGCGATTTATGTATACGTGATTCATAGCTGTCAGCTTGATTTTCAAGAGAGTAATGCACCGAGCCCCTGGCAAACCATCCTTAAAACAGGAAGAAAAATTAGTGCAAGCAGTAGCAAGCTGCTATCGCCTACATACTAAAGGCTAGCACTAGCGATTTGTAAAGTCTTCGCGTCTCTTCGTAAACACTTCATGAAGTTTTCCGAAGTTCGCAGACAGACAAAGCAAAGGACAAGCAGTCATCGAGGAACACGGTTCTGCCTGAAAAAGCACCCGCCAGCTAGCTAGTTTCTAGTGCAGCACTAGAAACTAGTCATTGTTCAGCTCCGGAGCTGAATCATCAATAATTACTGGTGGATTATTGGCAGGTGGAAGCGCATCATCCGATGGAATAGGACCGACCACTGGAGGTGAATCATTTGGGGGCTCAATAGGTCCCGGTTCTGGTGGCTCGACGGGAACGAGGTCAGAAGGTGGTGGCTCAGCAGGAACAGGATCAGAAGATGGTGGCTCAACGGGAACAGAGTCAGAAGGTGGTGGCTCAACGGGAACAGAGTCAGAAGGTGGTGGCTCAACGAGAACAGGGTCAGAAGGCGATGGCTCAACGAGAACAGGGTCAGAAGAATTAAGGTCGGCTGGGGAATTCACCAGCGGAGGAAGGACGTCTACATCTACCGCAGTAGGATCCTCAGAAATGTTGTCTGGGGTAAGGTCACCTCCGTCATCAACTGCAGCTTCAAAGCAAGTTTTCTCTGATACAACATCTATATCAACGGCATTTTGACCACTATCATCAACCGCAACAGTTTCATCCTGTTCATTAATTTCAGGTTCAGGACATGCTTTATCTAAGAGTGGAAAAATAGCTTCAAGACTTGGTTTGCTTTCATGGCTGCTACCAGAGAAAGCATTGCCAGCGCTTAAAGGCACAAGCCAATCGGCTTCTGGTTCTGCTGCTGCCACTTCTGAATTTAAAAAATCAGGATCCAGAAGATATTCCCCTTCAAAGCTTCGCTGGTTGACTAAGCCTTCCAGGGTTTCTTGACGCACGGGGTCTGTGGGTTCTCCACTATCTAAAAAATAAGGGTCATCCAGATGTAGGTTTTCGACAAGCGTACTGGTCTCATAGAACAGTGCTAAATCGAACTCAAAGACAAAAAGCTCATTGCCGTCCACGATGGCCATCTGTCCGGCGGCCAACTCCGTCATTCGGCCATCAAAAAGGCTAACTTCAACAGGCTCTTCAGGTTGGTCCGTCAACACGATCACAACGGTACGTCCTGATATCTCATTTCCCCCTTGAACCGAATGTAGACGATTCGGCGGCTGACCATCGGCTCCTGCCGAAATATATCGCACCACCAAGGCGGTTTCGTGAAATTGAGTTATGGCATTGGGTGTCTCAATTGTGCTAACACCCTGTTCTGGCGGAACTAAAAGTAATGCTGTGCCGTGAGCAAGATGAAAAGTTCGCGTGTTCGGCGTGAAGCGAAACGTGGCTTGCTCACCAATGCGAGCAAATGAACCATCATTGAATCGCAAATCAGCCCTGGCATCAGCAGCGGTATAGATAACATCGCCTGCATCAAGCCAATCAGTTATACGAGCAGGGCGAGCACTTTCAGTCTGATGCAGTAGCTCAACGTGATTATGCAGAGATTCGACCGAAGCCCTTGTTAAGGGCACTTCTGCACTGGCTGAGTTGGGCGAAATCGCGCTCGTAAGGACATACAGAAAACTGACAGCCCCCATCCATTGGAAATAACGCTGGCGCATAAATTCTTGTCTTGAATTCAGTTGATGCTAGGCAATTCACCACTTGACTCTACGACCAAAGCCAAGATGACTGCTCTCAAGTGACTTTAAGAAACAGTAATAGGAATATTAGATTCTCTGGAACTCTTTTCTAAATTTTGACTCCTAATTTAAATAAAATGTCTTAGACTTCATAAACTACACGGGTCTTCTTGATGAAGAATTCGTGAACTGGACTAATCTTAGAGCATCAGGGCTAGAGAAATGAGTTGGGATCTGCTGCGGAGTCAACCGTGCTAAGCCAATTTTTCCAATCAGTCTGCCGGACCTTTGGCTGTTTGCCTGCTGTCCTTTTTCTATATCCATTTGCGGTTAGTGCTAAGGTTTTTGATGCATCGACCACATCCGTACAATTTCTACCCACAGATGTCCCTTCCAAGGAGTCTAGCCGTCTCCAAGCGTTTAAGGTTTCTGGCAGTTCGGTTAATCAAGTACGGTTACTGACACTCAAGGATGAGGATTTTGGGATCGGGCACAATCAAGGCCCTGCTGAACTCCTTGCGACTTTATCTGAAGACAAGCCGGGCTTACCCAAGAATAAGCTGACTAGTGCATCACCCTTGCTTTCTGAGTTTGTCCTTGTTCCATCTGAAACCCCTAGCCTGCAGTCGCTTACAGAGTTAGATTATCAGCCGGTCAACGATCGCGTGTCGGCCCCTCAAGCAGTTGCTCAACGTCCTCCTCAGTCAGAAGAATCGGAGTTAGACCTAACTCAGGGACAGGATCCACAGCGAGATCCCGAGTTAGGGGTGATTCGATTGCGCGATCCACTGCAGGATCCCGAGCTAGGGGTGATCCGATTGCGCGATCCACAACTTGATCCTGAGTTGGGTATCCTCCAGTTGCGTCCTCTACCGCCTGCCGTCCCGGATCCCCCTGACCCAGCAGCACCACCAGAACCCCAAGAACCTCCTCGCCGCCGCCCCTTTCTGTATCTCACGACCTACGTCAGTGCTTTTAGTAGCGATAATGCATTTCTACGAACTGATCCCATCCAGATTGAAGAGGACCTCTTTATCCGTGGTGATACCTTCATTCGCCCAGGGATATCTTTAACGGCTTTTCCTTCAATTGGCCCCAGAACCTTTTTACTCGCTTCCGTAGAAGCCAGCTCTCTCCGTTACCAAGAGTTCGAACAAGCTAGCTACAACGAACTCAGATTTCGGGCCGGGATTCGTCACAGTTTTACGAATCGCGTCTACGGTCAGTTGAGTTGGAGTAACCAAAGTTTGTTTCGTGAAGGATTTGACCAAGATTCACGTTTCTTCACGCAAAATAGCATCGAGCTTTTCTTAGGGCGTCGCGATCCCTTATCGTCCAAACTAACACTAGATACCTATTATCAAGGACAACTTTTCTTCAGTAATTCTCGTAATCCCCGCAATGTCTCCAATGAGGCTAGTCGCCTTTCTCAATCCTTAGGGGCTTCTCTCAGTTATCAAATCACCCCCCAATTGGACAGTCGATTAACATACCAAATCGTTGTCTCTGACTTTACGGTGATTAGTCGCCATGAAACCTCTCAACGCATTACAGCACAACTGCGTTATTCTCTATCCCCCTCCGTCAGAATGAGCCTCTTTGGCGGTATCGGTCTGGGGCGATCATCTGAGTCAGATGTCTCTTTTGACAACACCTTCTTTGGTGTAAGTCTTGATGCTACACTCTCATTGTTTTGACTAGTACTCTGCGGCAGAAATATCACCACTAGTCCTTTAACCCAACCTCCCTCCCACTATCGAATTAGTCCGAAAACTTACATCGTCGAGTACTAGGCACTATTTTGATTAGGCACTATTTTGATTAGATATTAGATTCTGCAACAAATCGCTTCGGTTGGCTGAGAATATAAACTATTGAAATTCTTTGCCAACAATTTTCAGAAGATTCATCGGACCAATCTGCTTTAACTTTTCTAAGTCCTCATAGTTTTTGACCAAGAGCCAACCTGAATAACCTAAGGAATTCACGCCAATATTCTGATAACTTTCTTGCGATCGCGGAACAACCGCCATCCATTCCCGCGTTACAAGGAGATTGTAGGGGATATCAGGTTGAGCAGAATCAAGCTTGAGCCCAATATCAATCATCAGGTCTTGGTAATGTTTGAAAAGTTGTTGGCTGATCTCGCTCGCAACGTCCTGTGCCCAGTTTATCTTTAACAGCTGAATACTATGCCTAAAAGGCAAAGAAGATATCTGCGTTGACGTTTTTAAGACTTCCTGCTCAGCCAAAATGAGCTTTGTAAGGGGAAGATCATGGCCACCGTCTGTTTCTGAGAACGGCACAAGTTGTAAATGCTTATGATGCTGGCTAGCTCCTGCCTGAGAACCACCATTATAAAATCCCAGTCCATTGATCTGAGCTAGGCAATGAGTAAGTGCTTCAAAATCAGTCTGCGTCAACCAAGACTCCTGCGATTCATACTCACGGGTTACCATCAAAATATGATGCTCAACGACATTATATTTATTGAGTAAACACGCATGAGTTTCAGAAAGATGCGCCACAAAGAGTGCTTTTTCGTACGGCAGAAAAGGATTAAAGGGTTTTTTCGATTTCGGCCTTTTTTGAGCAGCTTCTTTGCGGACAAGGTTATCCAAAATTCGAACATAAAACTGTAGACTTGCATCCGGAAGGATTTGCAATTGAGTTGCAATTGGCTGCAATGCGCCACTCTCAAGTGCCTGTTCGGTTGTATCGATCACCTGTTGTCGCAGGGAATGAAAGGGCGAGTTCATGGTCAATTCTTTATTAATGGTTAATGGCGATTAGTTGGCAGTGAGTGTTTGGTGGTTATGCATATATGTTATTCGTTGTACGTTATTCACCCTTCATTAAGGGTGGACAGAAGCTAGAATTTTGCGTGGCAAGTTTTGAGTTCTTGGTTTAACTAAAAACATAAACCTTACAAATCGAAACTCTACCTCCATCTCCCCATCACCTATCCACCCTCCGACTCCCCCCCTCCTTGCCAATCTTTGTAATATCCCTCAAGAATTTGCTTCACCATCGGTGCCGCAATTGAACCACCGCCACCACCAGAGTGTTCAGCAAAAGCCACCACTAGAATTTCGGGATTATCGGCCGGAGCATAAGCTCCGAACCAAGCGTGGTTTTCGTATGGGGGAGCCTCGGCAGTGCCAGTTTTACCTGCAATGGGAGGTAAGTTAGGGAGGTTAAGCGATCGCGCTGTTCCAGCCGAGATTACCTGACGCAAACCGTCTTGCAAAACTTTGATAGTACTTGGCTGTAAATCCATGGGTTCACGCCAAGATTCGGTAGGGCCGCCTTTAAGTAGATGAGGGGTTACTTTATAGCCACCACTTGCAGGAACAGCAAACATGACTGCAACTTGTAACGGAGTAGCTTGTAAAAAGCCCTGGCCGATGGACATATTAATGGTGTCTCCGAGAAACCAACCATAGCCAATTACATCTTGCTTCCAGGCGTCATCTGGAACGAGTCCTTCACTTTCCTCATTGGCAATTTCGATGCCTGTTTTGGAGCCAAAACCATAGCGTCGAGTCCATTCAATCAGGGTCTCGCCGCCAATCCGTCTACCCACCTGATAGAAGAACGTATCGCTACTCATGGCCATGGCACCACGGAATCCCAGTGGGCCGAATCCAGCTAAGTTCCAATCCCAGAATTGGATGCCACCAGCGGTGATATAGGGAAAGGTCGGCAGGATAGCTTCATGAGAAAATTCACCGGATTCAATCCCGGCTGTCGAAGTCACGATCTTGAAGGTACTGGCAGGGGGAAATCCTTGGAGAGCCCGATTGAGGAAAGGATGGTCGGCCCCTTGAAGCTGGGCCCACTGAGCATCGGTAATTTTTGTAGTGAAGATATTGGCGTCAAAGGTCGGACGACTGACCATGGCTAAGATTGCACCATTTTGTGGATCCATGGCAACGATCGCGCCCTTGCGTTCCCCCAAAGCCGTCTCAGCCAATCTTTGAATTTCGAGATCAATCGTTAGCTGAACATCATTTCCCGAAACGGCGATCTTTTCGCCCAAAACGCTAATCACGCGACCGGAGCTGTCGACCTCTACCTGCTGGCCGCCCCATTGGCCCCTCAAAGTACTTTCAAAAGCCGCCTCAGCCCCCATTTGACCGATGACATCCCCTAGACGATAGTCGGCATAATCAGGGCTATCTAATTCCTCGTCTGTGATCTCACCTGTATAGCCCAATACGTGGGCAGCGAGATCACCATTAGGATATTCACGAACGGCTTCTGCCTCTAAACGGACACCAGGAAGTTCGCTGCCAAATTCAGCCACTGCAGTTGCCTGGGCAGGACTGATACCTCTGGCAATGGTGATCGATTCAATCGATTCATAACCAGCCTGTTCTAAACGTTGTTGAATGCGCTCGGGGGGGACATCCAGAATCTGAGCCAGACGATTAATGACGTTCGGCCACTCAGAGCGAGGCAGGGCGATCGGCCAGATAGAAATCGAGTGTGAAAGGCGATTACCTGCCAGCACCTTCCCATTTCGGTCCAACAAGGCTCCTCTGGCAGGCCGTTTGGGGACTAGGCGAATGCGATTGGTTTCGGCTCGCTGGCGGTTCAGTGAACCCTCTAGTAGCTGCAACTGCGTCAAGCGAGTCCCAATCGCACCAAACAGAACCAGTGAGACAAAGAGCATGACCAGGACAGATTGAAAATTACGCCCAACCGTGCGCTCGCTGTCGCGGTCGGGATGGACCGAAACTTGTGTACGTGAAGGTAATCCCAGCGCCATGCATCCTCCCACTGTAAAGGGGTCACCATTACCCCTATCTACACTAGAATAGCTGCCTTAGAAGGAAATTCTGGTGAAGTTAGTTAGGCAATTGTTGAACGGTGGGAGACTTCTTACGTTCTAATCAACAGGAGTTCGACAGACCCATTTCGGCTTCGTTTAGCCCCTACCGGCTGATGAATCGCGGGCTAATTGGGAAAGTCTACTAGAAGTAGACTGAGGCACTATATTCCTTGCGTGGCAAAGGACACAACTCATTTCAATGAGTTTTCCTGTTGAGCCCGCAGTTGACTCGCGGGCGGGCTATTAGCGAAGACAGGATCGGCGTCGAATTTACGTTAATCAAGAGGCCTGAGACCCAGTGCTTCGCTTCGCAATTGCCTTCTCAGAAATCCACTTGGGAGACTTCTTGCGTTCTAATCAAGGAAAACCGTATCTATAGTACTGTTGCGTTTGTAATGTTGGGGCATCTTTATACTTGAGAGACTCGCAATTGCACTTGCAAAACTTGGTTGTTACTCGGGGGTACCTTGAAAATGTCCCAGACAGTTTCTCCCAGAACATCATCTTTGCCCATATCGGAAGCGGCACTGGATGTTGAGCTACGGCAGGTTTCCAAACGATATGGGGACGATACGGCAATTGAAAGTGTCAATTTGAGCATTGTTGAAGGCGAGTTTTTTAGTATTTTGGGTCCCTCGGGTTGTGGCAAAACCACCACACTGCGACTCATTGCCGGGTTCGAGCAACCATCTACGGGCAAAGTTTTGATTCAGGGACAAGATATGAGCCGCATCCCTGCCCATCGACGCTCAGTCAATACGGTCTTCCAAAGCTATGCTTTATTCGACCACATGACTGTTTGGGACAACATTGCCTTTGGCTTACGCATCAAACGGATAGGGCGATCGCAACTACAGCAACGAGTGGCCGATGCTTTGCAACTGGTTAAGATGGGAAACTTTGCTAAACGCTACCCTCGGCAACTGTCTGGTGGGCAAAAGCAGCGGGTGGCCCTCGCCCGAGCTTTGATCAATCGCCCTGCTGTGATGTTGCTGGATGAACCTTTAGGGGCACTGGACCTCAAGCTAAGGAAGCAAATGCAGGTAGAACTCTCTAATCTGCATCGTCAGCTGGGCATTACATTTGTGATGGTGACTCACGATCAAGAAGAAGCGCTGTCACTGTCAGATCGCATTGCGGTTATGCGCGATGGGACCGTTGAGCAAATTGGCACTCCTAGCGAAATTTATGATTTTCCGCAAACGCCTTTCGTGGCTGACTTTATCGGTGATACTAACTTGCTCCAAGGAACTGTAGACTCTGCTGCCAATCGGGTATTGCGAGTTGAAACGCAGGGGGGACTGACCGTGCTCGCCAAGCGATCGCAGCAAATTCCAGTCGACACCAAACACGTGGTTATTAGTATCCGCCCCGAAAAAATTCATCTTAGCCAAGATGCTCCGCACAATCAGGGGAACTGCTATTCTGGCTACGTCAAGCACATGATGTATTTAGGAACTCATCTACACTGTGTTGTGCAACTGCAAACAGGAGACTGTTTGACAGTAATGCAACCAAACCGAGTAGAGCATCAGCTAAAGGCAGAAACCCCTGTCTATATTTCCTGGCAGTCTGATGATTGCTTAGCCTTAGCGGGCTAGGTGAAGACGAGGATTTGAGGGGACTCGCAAGTTGTTGTTTGTGCTGCTGTCCATTGCATTTACATATTGAGGAGGTCAATTGTGCCACGTACACGATCGCTGTATTTCAATCGGTTCCGTCGGTTAGGCCCCACTCGCCGACGCTTTCTGCAAGGGTCTGCAGCGGCGATCGCAGGAGTCACATTGGCAAACTGCCGTCAAAATATTGCGGATGTGCAGTCTGAAGGTGACTCTGAGGCTTCTACAGACAATGGTGAAACAAGCAATGGTGAAGCCGGGGGAACACTTCATGTCTACACCTGGGCAGACTACACCAACGATGAGCTAGTAGCGGCCTTTACCGAAAAAACGGGGATTGAGGTCATTGTCGATATCTACGACTCAAATGAGACCATGCTGGCCAAGATGCAGGCAGGCGGTGGCGATGCTTACAGTATCATTTATCCTTCTGACTACATGGTGCAGGAAATGATTGGCCTGGGGCTCCTGACGCAAATCGATAAGTCCCGTATCGAGGGCCTGGACAATATTTTTGACAAGTGGCAAGACCCAGTTTATGACACGGGCAACACCTTCAGCATTCCCTTTGCCTGGGGGACAACCGGCCTGCTGTATAACAGAGAGGCCGTTTCGGGCAACCCTGAAGATTGGAACTACCTCTGGGATAATCAGTCTGCTTTGGCCCGTCGTATGACCTTGTTGGACGATGTCCGCGAAACGATGGGAGCAGTCCTGAAATCTCTGGGCTATTCCTACAACTCCACGGACCCGGCTGAGTTGGAAGAAGCTTACAACCGTTTGGTAGAAATTAAGCCTGCCATTGCCTCATTTATGTCCTTTGGCTATGAAGATGCTTTGTTAGGGGGCGATCTGGCAATCGTGATGGCGTACTCAGTCGATGCGATCGCGGCGACGGTGGAAGATGAACGTATGGAATATATCGTCCCTAGTAGCGGTTCTTCCGTCTGGACCGATACGCTGGTAATTCCCACGAGCGCCCCCAATGTGGATGCCGCCTACCAGTGGATTAATTTCAACCTTGATCCAGCCATTGCTCAGCTGAACACCGAAACACTGTTCAATGCAACCCCCAATAAAGTGGCCTACGACAATCTGTCCGATGAGCTGAAAGCCAATACGGATCTCTTCCCACCCCAGGAAATTTTGGACAAGTGTGAAGGTATTGCACCGGTAGGCGATGTTACAGCCCTTTATGACGAATATTGGACTCGGATTACAAGTGCCTAGGAAGCCATAATGTCTGTTGTCTCGCCGCCAAAGAAGGATATCAAGCTCCCCAAGATTGATCTAAAGCATCGCTTGCGGACTTTAGTCGGTCCCTTGGCCTTATTGGGACCGGCCGGTATCTGGTTGGTCCTGTTTTTAGTCCTGCCCACCCTGCTGATTTTAGATATCAGTCTGGTACCTGGGTTGCGACCAGGCGAGGCAACCGGGGCTTATGGGTTGGGGAATTATGCACGGGTTTTCAACCCGCTGAATGAGTCATTTGACCCGATTTATCTGAAGGTCATCCTACGATCGCTTTATTACGCTACTGTTTCAACCCTGGCCTGTCTTGTCATAGGATTTCCAGTGGCCTACTGGCTGGCACTAATGGCTCCCCGTCGCTGGCGGAATTTCCTGGTCGTAGCGTTTGTGTTGCCCCTCTGGACATCCTCTCTATTGCGGGCTTATGCCTGGATCAGTATCCTGCGTCCTTCTGGACTGCTCAACACCTTTTTAGGCTGGGTTAGTGGCCTGTTGCCTGGAATTCAACTCCCTCAGCAGGACTGGCTGTATACAGCGACAGCAGTCTTTATTGGGTTGACTTACAACTTTCTGCCGTACATGGTGTTGATTCTCTATGCTTCCTTAGAAAAGCTGGATCTCCAGCTCCTGGAAGCTTCAGCAGATTTGGGTGCAACGCCCACCCAGACCTTTTGGAAAATCACGGTACCGCAAACATTACCGGGCATCGCTGCCGCATGCCTGTTGGTTTTCATTACCACCATGGGCGATTTTGTGGTTCCAACACTGTTGGGGGGAGCCTCCAGTACCACCATTTCGCGTCTCATCTACAACCAGTTTCTCGGCATTACCCGCAATTGGGGATTGGGTTCAGCCTTAAGTATGGTGTTAATCCTGGCCGTAAGTGTGGCGATCGCACTACTGCTTAAATTTGGCGATCGCGATTCAGTCGCCGAAACATAAGGAGCACAGAACCATGGCAAAGCGACTCCCTTCTTGGCTCAATCTCTCGGCATCCTGGCAGGGGTGGCTGACTTTCCTGATGTACGGCTTCATGTACATCCCGATTTTGGTTCTGGCGGTTTTTAGCTTCAACGACTCTGTTCGCTATACATCCGTTTGGCAGGGGTTCAGCCTGAAATGGTATGAGGCACTTTTGCAAGACACTCGGATCTTCCGAGCGCTTCAAGATACGCTGTTCGTTGCCATTGTAGCCGTCAGCATTGCAGCGCTTGTCGGGACCTTAATGGCAATCGGTCTGGCAAAATATCGGTTTCCGGGGAAAGGACTCTATCGCGGGGTTTCTTACCTGCCGCTGATTATTCCTGACATTTCCATTGCCGTAGCGACCCTAGTATTCCTGGCATCGATGGCCGTTTCCTTGAGTATCTGGACGATTATTGCGGCCCACATGGTGTTTTGTCTGGCCTACATTGCCGTTGTCGTTTCCAGCCGCTTAGGTGGTTTAGATCCGCATCTGGAGGAGGCTGCCCTCGATTTAGGCGCAACTCCTGCTGAGGCGCTGATCAAAGTTTTGCTGCCGCAACTCATGCCCGCGATCGTTTCCGGGTGTTTGCTCGCCTTCGTTCTCAGCATCGATGACCTGCTAATCTCTAGCTTTACCGCAGGAGGGGGGGCCAATCCTCTCCCGATTGAAATCTACAGCCGGATTAAAAACGGCGTCAAACCCGATATGAATGCCCTCAGCGTTTTACTAATCCTGGCATCGGGGATGATTGCTGCCCTTGCCGAGTATTTGCGCTATCGCGGTTCGAATGACTCGACTTAGTGCAAAACTGTTTCAAACAGCCTGCATCCGAAGTGACGGGACAGAACTCGGGGAAGGTATTCAGTGAAAACAGACAGTTTGTTCTACCGCTTATTTCAAGCTGCCCCTGAAATTCTACTGGAGCTAGTTGGACAGTCTGCCAATAAAGCTGCTGGTTACAAATTTCAATCAGTAGAGCTGAAGCAAACAGCCCTCCGGATTGATGGGGTTTTGATCCCAACACAGACATCCTCTCAGCGACCTGTTTATTTTGTGGAAGTCCAATTCCAAAAGGATGAAGGACTCTATCATCGTCTGTTTACAGAACTCTTGTTCTACCTGAAGCAAAACCCTGATACTGCCGACTGGCAAGCGGTCATTATCTACCCCAGACGGAAGTTAGAACCTCAGCGACAAGATTTACATCGGGAGCTGTTAACCAGCAATCGAGTTAGTCAAATCTATCTGGAGGACTTAGCCAATCAACCCATGCCCTCTTTGGGAATGGAGCTTGTTAGATTGATTGTTGAGCCCCATGAACGGGCAATAAATAAAGCTCGAGAGCTTTTGTCACGAGTAAAACAGGAATCTTTAGGGCAACTCAGCACCATCGAAGTGGTGGATTTAATCGAGACTATCATTGTCTATAAGTTCGAAAATCTTGGGCGGAGGGAGATTGAGGAAATGTTAGGACTTGCCGATCTAAAACAAACCAAGGTCTATCAAGAAGCTTTAGAAGAAGGACGAGAAGAAGGACGAGAAGAAGGACGAGAAGAAGGACTTCAGCAAGAACGAAAAGCTATTCTAGATAGCCTATTGCAGCAAATGTTGGGTGAGCTCGATGAGGAGCTGAGAATTGGGATGCCAGCCCTCATTGCTTTACCGAACAATCGCTTCTTAGCAATCGTCGTAGCCCTTTCCCAACCGCCTGAATTTTGGGTCAGTGCGATCGCAGCGATTCTTCAAGCTCGATTTGAATCTATTCCCGACGATTTGCTAACCATACTCAATGGCATCGAGGAAACTGAGCAACGCCGGAAGATCTTGAGAAGGGCACTCGTAGCAACATCGCTGGAAGCATTTGTCGCAGCCCTAAACATACCTGAGTCTTGATCATCGTTGCCAGACTCGAGGTATGACGCTGGCTTTTCCAGCATAATGGGGGCGTAACTGACTCCACACCGCAGTAAACCAGCGGCGGGCTTCGGTCGTTGACAGTCCTCGATAACGGCAGAGTAAACCTGATTGCAGGCGCGTAACACCAATTTCACCCGTGGGCAGTGCGATCGCGGTCCCAGCATTCCTAACCTCATCAACCAAAGCCGCATCAGGCATGACTCCAATCCAAGCCAGAGTGGCTATCACCGGGCAGGTTTGCAGAGCATGCGGACTTTCCCAAAGGCTATCACTGCCAACTAAACGCTGAGGATCAATCCATACGAGGTGTCCGTTTTGCCAAACCTCAAAGCGCGATCGCACTTCCCCTCGTCGAAACTGCTCCCCTCGGGCTGTTCGGCCTAGCCGCAAAATATCCCACCCCAACCATGTCGCGTCTGCAACTAGTTCAACCCGCCAGCTTTGGTGATACTGTGCGCCCTCAAACACAATCGCTTCTTGAGGAAACCACTCTAAACAAGCGCCTGCGTCCACTTTTACAGTGCCGTTTATTTGAGCGGGCTGAGGATGATCACTGTAGATTTTCGCTGCCGCCGCTGTTGTGATGAGCGCATGCGTTCCTGCTGTGAGATGAAGGTCATAGCTCAAGCGATCGCCCCCTACCATGCCTCCTGCCGTATGCAGTAAAACAGAATGACACACGTCTGGTCCTTCAGGATAAAACGGACGCTGAACTTTAAGAGGAGCTTGGGTCTGCACCTGGGGAGTTGTGCGATCGTTCTGTCGGCAATACTTTAGTGAAGCCGTTCCATGCCAGGATCGGGGCATAGCATCCACGGAAATACAGTTAGCCAAAATTTGATGTCTCTGAATCGCTAGCAAGTTATTCTAGGGCATTCTCTTTGACGAAATGACCCACTATGACATCGGCTTCAATTGATCAGTCTCATTTATTGACGCTCTTACAACTTGCCAGTCCGGCATTGCCAGTTGGAGCCTACAGCTATTCAGAAGGTGTGGAGACCCTGGCAACCAAAGGAATGATTACCAGCGGTGCTGATTTACTGAAATGGCTTACGCATGAGCTGTCTTGGGGAGCAATTCGGGTTGAGACAGCGGTTATGGGATGGAGCTACGAAGCTTTAGCCCAGCTAGATTTTGCCGCGATCGCCCGCTGGAATGAATGGCTATCGGCGTTTCGAGAAACTGAGGAATTGCGATCGCAAAGTTGGCAGATGGGGCGATCACTGCTGCGTTTATTCTCAGATTTAGAACCTACACTGGCAGCGCAATTACCTGAGTGGATGTGGCATACGAACTGTAACTATGCGATCGTCTATGGCCTGATTGCCCAGGCTTGGCAAATTCCCCTCAATGCAGCAGGACTAGCCTATCTCCAGAGTTGGGCCGCGAATTTAGTCAGTGCGGGAGTACGCATCGTGCCTTTAGGCCAAACTGAAGGACAGCGCTTGATGCGGCAGTTAATCAAACCTCTGCAGGAGACGTACAAAGCAATTCAAACCATGACTGAAACCGATTTGACCGCCTGTAGTTGGGGCGTTTCACTGGCAAGTATGCAACATGAAACACAATACAGTCGCCTGTTTCGGAGTTAAATCCTGATTCCAGAGACATGTGTTCTTGGCGTCACCCCCTAAATCAAGACAGCTAGATCTAGCTAAGAGGCCGGGTCTCTCCGCTATAATGCCTGCTTAAAACCGTTGAAAAAATCAATTCGAGGAGCCTCCGTGTTGAAACCGTTTCGAGTTGGGGTGGCAGGCCCTGTGGGATCTGGCAAAACCGCACTGATTGAGGCGTTATGTAAAGCCATGCGCGAAGAGTATGAACTGGCGGTGGTCACCAACGATATCTACACCCAAGAAGATGCTCAGTTTTTGGTGCGGAGTCAGGCTTTAGGTCGCGATCGCATCATCGGCGTAGAAACTGGGGGGTGCCCTCATTCGGCGATTCGCGATGATGCCTCAATTAATTTGGAGGCAATTGATACGCTAGTACGTCAATTTTCTCCCGATATTGTGTTTGTCGAAAGCGGTGGCGATAACCTCGCAGCCACCTTTAGTCCAGAACTGGTAGAGATGACCCTATATGTCATTGATGTTGCTGCTGGGGACAAAATTCCTCGTAAAGGCGGACCGGGGATCATGAAATCGGATGTGCTGATTATCAACAAAGTGGACCTAGCCCCTCATGTCGGTGCTGATCTCGAAGTGATGCAGCGGGATGCCCAGAAAATGAGAGGCGATCGCCCCTTTGTATTTACTAACCTGAAAACCCGCGAAGGGTTGCACACCGTCATTGACCTCATCCGCCACCAATACAAACTTGGCCCCAGCCCTGCAGTCGCCGCTGCCGCGACTGAGTTTGCCCATACGCACTCACACCCTCACTAAAACAATATCGAGAGAAAAATGTCTCACCTTGTAGCCTTGGTAGCGCTTTCTGGTAGAAGTCTTCGCATACGATAGGCGCAGCTTTTTAGCTCCTTTTATGCAACCTTCGTTCAAACGCATTATTACCGGGGCCGCTATTTTTGCCCTCACGGTCATTGTGGCTGTGACTGGCTATGTTATTGCTGGCTGGACATTGCTAGACGCCATTTACATGGTGGTGATCACCATTTTTGGGGTTGGCTATGGAGAAGTTCAACCGCTAACCTCTACCCCCCTCAAAGTTTTCACCATCCTGGTGATTATTGCCGGGGCCTTGTCAGTGGCCTACATCATTTCAGGAATCGTCCAGCTAGTAACCGAAGGTGAGTTGCGTCGACTTCTCAACGTTAAGCGTATGAATCAAGATATTGAGCGTCTGGAAAACCATGTAATTATCTGTGGGTATGGCCGTATCGGCCAAATGGTGGCCAAGCAATTGAAAGCTGCCCACCAACCATTTGTGATTGTTGACAATAATCCCGATCGCATCGAACTTGCCCGCGAACAAGGCTATTTGATGTATCAAGGGAATGCCACCGATGAAATGAACCTGCAGGCAGTCCAAATCGACAAAGCCCGAACCCTAGCAACGGTCCTCCCCGACGATGCCGCCAATGTGTTCATCACCCTCACAGCCCGCGAGATGAACCCTGGCCTGACTATCCTGGCACGGGGTGAACTTCCGTCGACAGAGAAGAAACTACGGCTAGCGGGTGCTAATCATGTGGTGCTACCCGCAACCATCAGTGGTGCCCGCATGGCGCATCTGATTACGAATCCGGCGGCTGTAGATTTTCTCTCCCAAACCGACGGGCGCGCTAGTCTCAACGAACTCTTGGCCGAATTAGACATTCAACTGAATGAACTCCCAGCAGATGAGTCTTTAGTGGGAGGGACTGTTGCTGATATTGAGCTCCGGGGAAAAGGCACGTTTATCATTGTGGCGCTCCGCCGATCTGATGGTGAAGTGATTGTGCATCCAAGCCGCAATCTCTATCTTGCCAAAGGCGATTCTGTAATTCTGATGGGCCATCAGGGTGATATGCCGAACTTTGCTCAACGAGCAGCCCTGAAGCGAGAGATTCGGTATCGCGGAGCCAGGGTGCGATCGTAGGGGAAAGGAGAATTAATTGGTTTGACTGTGATCTCCGGCGATCGCTAAACAGTTTCCTCGAAATCTATTAGTGAGCCTCGAACGTGGCTAACGAGCGGCTATTGAACGTACTAGCCGAGGCAGGACTAAGTTGATGCTCAGGCATCCGACGCCCCAGATAGTGGCAATGCCAATTCCGTTCCAGTATCGCCAGTCTGGCAGTGTCGAGCTTCTTAACGCTGGAAAATTAGTGTAACTGACCACAAGCGCTATCAAGATCCCCACACCAACGAGGGTAGCTATTCCGTTCAACAGAGTCAGTGCGATGACGGCTCTCCCTGTAGGGTGTGGCCAATATCGTCTAAAGCGAATACATTGAGCAACCGCAAATACGCCTGCGATACTTCCGAACACGACGTACAGAAACAAATTTCCCCAAAGGGTAAACATGATTTCGAAAGTTTCGAAGTCAGCTAACCCCCTAGGTCTGTAAGGCGAATGCGTTAAAACGCCACTCGCCAGGGCAAACCGAATGATCCACTCATAAGTCATATGTCCAATCGCGACTACAGTGACAGCCCCTATGACAGCCCCAATCCCTATAGCTATCAACACCGTAACACGACTGTTAATTTTCTGTGTTTGCCATCTTTCCAGAGCAAAACTGCGTCGTGACCGTTGGTTACGCATCGGAAAATATGCCTCACGGTTTAGAAGTACAGAGCTTGGCCGCAGCGATACACTCGTCAATGGTTGCATCTGTCTTAATGGCTTGAGCATCAAGATGGGTAAGGCTGACGCGGAAACCGCGATCGCGCAAAACCGCCATCAAGCGATCGCGCTTAGGAATATCCATTTGTCCATGACGACCAATCTCCGGCAGGGTGAAATAGTAGGGGGGCATGTCAGCTTCAGCCTGCATAATCTCCAAAAGCTTGACGCGCTTCTGCCAGCCCCAAGCAGTTGCAAGGGCCGTCATTTCAGTGAGCATAGTGCGATCGTGCAAGTTGCCTAACCAGAGAGGTCCACTCACGGCCAGCGGCTTGGGTGCTTCATCAGAGAATCGTTTGCTATTCGGACACTCGGTGCGACCAAGTTGCCGCCATGCAATGGTTTGATAATGACCGCAGCTATGGCAGTACCCCAGAAAGCCATAATCCTCCGCTGGCCAGCTTCCTCCCATTCCTACCCGCAACATGACCCGGTGAACGTGACCGTTGAACAGAGAAAACACTGGCCGAATATACATCCCGTGTGTTGCGGCCTGTTGTAAGGTACTGCCGATGAGGAGGCGCAACCCTTGCTCATGAACCGCAGGATGTGATCGTGCATAAGCGCCATAAATTTGCACGCTATGTTCTGGGTTATGGCCGCCTGTAGTGCGAGTGTCGGTACTGGTGAGATAGATTAATCCACCAATTCGAGTGGCCCAGAGTCCTGTGGCTAAATATGGAGCCCCCCCGCCAAAGCTATCGATATCGACCAGGTCATAAAAGTCGCGTTGCTGATAGCAGGAAAAAAAAACCTGGTTAGCATCTTGGTGCGTAATACGGTAAGTGCGAGGGCGCATCCCTGCCGTTAGATTTTGGGTGAGCAAACGCTGTAGTTCAGGGTTACCTTCATTGGCCCACACCCAATCAGCTTCAGCTTCCAACTGATATCGCAAGGGGCGTACCCCGCAGCCCGTCATGGCATCCAGGACGCGCAACTCGCCTCGCTGTTGGCGATAGACTGCTGCCGCCAACACGGCCAAATCACGCCCGACTTGACTGTAGGGTCGATAGAAGGCTCCCTCAACGTAAAACCTTGCTTTCCCTTCTTGGTGCCATTGTGGTTCCACCGTTACCCATGCCGATTAGACTGTGCTGCCCGCTCGATGGCATCCTCAAGCTGGGCTTGCTCTAACGTTGTAATAATAAAAACTTCCTGGGCTGATTTACCTTTCCGGGCAATTAATTTATAGCCTCCGCGAATAGGGACAGAGACTTTGAGTCGCAACTGAGGAGCATGGCTGCGGACCGTTGATAATCGTCCAGGGGTAATTGTTTGAATCGCCGCCCCCTTTGCTAGCAGTTTTTCTAATAAAGCAATCAGTCCTGGAATATGGGTCGAGTGATTCCAAACCAGGCGTCCTCGGTCCGACTTACTCAAGATGGGTGCCTCCCTGATGGCTTACCTCCAGCATAGTCGCGTGGATGATCCCAGGTCGGGACCTCGAAACGTTATGCCTGCTCTAGAGGAGCCATGGTGAGACCCGCACGACTAAGCTGACTGTGATACAGTTCAGCTTGCTCTAGAGGACCGACCCAAACCGTTGCCTGTCCTTCGTTATGGATTTGGTGGGTCAAATCCCAAGCGCGATCGCTCACCATATTGGGAATGTACTTCATCAAACACTCCGCCACATGTTGAAAGGTATTGAAGTCGTCGTTCAGCACAATAATCTTATATTTCGGGTAAGGCTTGCGCGTAACTTGACGAGCCTTCTCAGGAGCCAATGTTGGCGAAGCAGTTGCGGCCTGCGGCATGGTGTATGTAGAGACTGCCATCGCAAATTCTTGTGAGCTTAAGAAAAGTACATTTTTTTATCTAGACTTAGTTTATCGAATTCCCCCAGAGCATTACAGCTTCTTGAGAGTTCAAATTCTAAATTCTCATAAATTCATCACCAGATCTAAAACAAAACCCTGGCCCCATCCAGATTTTTATTTTTTTCTTGAGCAAAAAACGCCAGTCGCCAAATCGCATGTGGTTTAGAGGCGGGTTAATATCCCGCCTCTAGAAGATTCAGACCTAATGAACAGAGGTTAGAACCTTTTCTGTCACCATAGTGAGTTGACTAAGAATGGCATTCACATTGGTGCGAGCATCCCCAAATAGCATTTGGGTGTTTTCCTTGTAAAAGAGCGGATTAGGAACCCCCGCATACCCAGGTGATAGGCTGCGCTTGAGAACGACGACTGTCTGTGCTTTCCAGACTTCCAAAATCGGCATTCCGGCAATCGGACTCTCTGGGTCTTCGAGCGCACTAGGGTTCACAGTATCGTTGGCCCCAATTACTAGCACTACATCCGTGGAGGCGAAATCATCGTTAATTTCTTCCATTTCCAGCACAATGTCATATGGCACATTAGCTTCTGCCAATAGAACATTCATATGGCCCGGTAACCGCCCCGCCACTGGGTGAATTCCAAAACGAACTTGAACACCACGATCGCGCAAAGTTTGGGTAATCGCAGCGACGGCATGTTGAGCCTGAGCAACCGCCATCCCATAACCCGGCACAATAATGACGCTTTCGGCAGCATTCAGCAGTTCTACGGTATCTTCGACCGATGTCTCTGTTGCTGTGCCCTCAACTGCTTTCGTGCTAGTGCCGGTGGTCGCTCCAAACCCGCCGAGTAAAACATTGGCAAATGAGCGGTTCATGGCCTGGCACATGATGTAGCTCAAAATCATACCGCTGCTGCCAACCAAAGCACCCGTAATAATCAACAAATCGTTCGACAGCATAAAGCCCGCTGCCGCGGCACCCCAGCCAGAGTAGCTGTTAAGAATGGAGATAACGACCGGCATATCAGCCCCACCGATGGCAATCACCAACGTGACGCCCAGGACAGCCGCGATCGCCGTCATAATGCCCAACGGCATCATTCCAGCAGTCCCCGTTGCAGTCATATACACATACCCTAATGCCGTGACACTCAACAGCATGGCAATATTCACCACGTGTCGGGCAGGCAGCAGCACTGCTTTACTGGAAACCCAGCCCTGCAGCTTGCCACAGGCAATCAACGAACCCACAAAGGTAATGGTGCCAATAAAGACACCGACAAATACCTCTACCTTGTGAATGGTAATTTCCACACCAACCAGAGTGGGATCAGGATTCAGATAGCTAGCGTATCCCACCAGGACCGCCGCCAGCCCTCCAAAGCCATTCAACAGACCAACCAACTGAGGCATGGACGTCATCGCTGCTCGCGCAGCAATCAGCACACCGATTAAAATCGCTGGCAGCATAGACGTGACTAAGACACCGTAACCAGTGACCTGAGCGTTGAGTGCCGTTGCCCCAATCGCTACCACCATGCCAGCAACACCATAGACATTGCCACGCCTAGCGGTTTCCTGATTCGACAGTCCACCCAAACTAAGAATGAAGAGAATACTGGCTGCCACGTAAGCAACCGTCAACAGGTTATTAGACATAGGACATCCTTAAAATCGTTGTCAGGTGCAATTGAGACTGTGCTTACTTGTGGAACATATTCAGCATTCGTTGAGTCACGAAGAACCCACCTGCGATGTTGAGAGTGCCGACGAAAATAGCGATCGCGCCCAAAATCGTTGTCGCTGACATCAGATCGCCTGAAATCTGCAGCATGCCGCCAATAATAACGATGCCACTGATAGCATTCGTCACACTCATCAGGGGCGTATGTAACGCTGGTGCGACATCCCAAATCACTTTCCAACCCAGGAAAATAGCCAGAACAAATACCGTGAAATGAGACAGAAACGATTCTGGTGCTCCCACCCCGATCCCCACCAAGGCAGCTCCGATCAAAATCGGCCAGATGAGTTGCTTAATCGGATTAGGGCTAGAATCTGCTTGCAATTCCTCAGTTTTATGAGCCGCTGTGCTCACGGCAGTGGCCTTAGGTTGGGCCGGTTTCGCAAGCGGCGGTGCCGGCCAGACGATCTCACCGGCTAAAACAACAGTCGTCTGTCGGATGACGTCATCCTCCATGTCCAACCTGTGATTTTCCGCCCCACCCAGGTCACTCAATAGATGGAACAAATTGGTTCCGTATAGCTGGCTAGCTTGATTGGCCATACGACTAGCCAAATCAGTGAAGCCAACGATTCTAACTCCGTTATGGTTATAAACTTCACCAGAACGAGTCAACTCACAGTTTCCCCCTTGCTCTGCGGCCATATCCACAACGACCGAACCCGGCTTCATCGCTTCTACCATCTCCTGAGTGACCAAACGAGGAGCAGCCTTACCAGGAATCAGCGCTGTTGTGATAATAATGTCAACTTCTTTGGCCTGCTGCGCAAAGAGTGCCATCTCGGCAGCAATAAAGGCAGGGCTCATCACCTTGGCATAGCCCCCTGTACCCTCGGCTTCTTCCTCAAAATGCAGCTCTAAGAACTCAGCCCCCATGCTCTGAACCTGCTCTTTTACCACTGGGCGGGTATCAAAAGCGCGGACAATAGCCCCTAGCCCACGAGCAGTGCCGATCGCCGCAAGTCCTGCGACCCCGGCTCCGATAACCAACACTTTACAGGGGGGGATCTTGCCTGCCGCCGTGATCTGTCCTGTAAAACCTCTGCCAAACTGGTTAGCCGCCTCGATAACAGCCCGATAGCCTGCCAGATTGGCCATCGAACTCAAAGCATCCAGCTTTTGGGCGCGGGTAATGCGCGGTACCGAATCCATGGCCAAAACAGTTGCGCCTTTTTGAGCCAGTCGTTCTAGCAACTCTGAATTTTGAGCGGGCCAAATAAAGCTAATGAGTGTACCTCCTTCGCGCAGGAGATCCGCTTCATCACAATTCAGCACAGGATGCCACTCGGGGGAGCGGACCTTGAGGATAATGTCGGACTCAGACCACAGAGCTGCGGTATCTTCTATAATCTTGCAACCTACCGCCTGGTAAGCCTGATCCGGAAAACTAGCGGCAACCCCAGCACCGGCTTCGACCCAAACCTCAAAACCAAGTTTTTGCAGCTTTTTAGTTGTGTCCGGAGTCGCCGCCACTCGATTTTCGCGGCCAGCGACCTCTTTGGGGATCCCTAAACGCATAGCCGACGGGGACTCAGGGCTCAAATTTTCATCTGGCGCGATCGCTACGGTCATAAATCTCTCCTCATGAACATGGGCAGATTATTGTCTCCATGGATAAGGTGCGATCCCTATTCGAATCGACATTCTTTATCCAACTCAATCTCAAACAACGGTGCTGGTATGTTGCGGCACTAAATGGCGTCAACTCGTTAGTTACGGATGCCTCCTCATAAAGCAGACGTGACAAATTGCCCTAGATCAGCTGTGTGGACAAATCTTTAAAGAGACCTTAAGAACTCAAGCAAGATTTAGTTAAGAACTGAGCATCAAGATTCAGAAAACAGAAAATCATGAATCCTCTACCTTGGCACCACTCCCACAACTGAAAGTTACAATTCGACAAATCATGCACCAGCAGCCCCGTCATGACGTAATTAATTTCAGGCGTTTACGGCTTCACGCTTAGCGAAAAGCGCAAGCATCTTTTAGAGCACACATCGTTTGCTGTTATAGCGGATGCTGATCACATGGCCTGGGGTTTTATCAACCTTTTTTCACATTGATCGAGCATTTGCTAACATGCCAATCATCAAACTCGAAACAAAACTTTACCTTTACGGGTAGGGCTCTGTATTTAAACTTTGATTGTTAATCATTTAGATGAAATCCTATTTTTTGGTGGCTAGGAGTTTTATTTTTATGGAATTTACGTGTAAATCGAGTGTCTTTTTTTGATTCTAAATAGTTATAGAGAATGAAGATATAAAGCTCTTGAAATTGAGGGTTTTCTGAGTCTTGGAAAACCTCAAACATTTCTATTGGTCTAAGATTTTATTGATCAAGTAGATCTCGATAGTAGTAAATTCTTGGTAGTCCCGGTGACAGAGATAAACCCAGTCTATTTTGAGAACCGTAGTTTTTCTTCTTCTGGATCCAAGTGAGTTTCACCCATAATCGATCCGCGATCGCTAATGGCGTCGCGTTGATGCGATGCTGAAACCGCGCCACTTGCGCCTTCAGATCAGCTTTGCTGTCATAGCAGGTGCGATAAGTGACCTCCTCTCGCAGCCACTGCCAGAGATGCTCCACCGGCATGAAGTCAGGACTATAGAGCGGTAATGGTTCCAGGATGATGTCAAAAACCTCAGCGGCAATGTGAACCATCTTGGCTCGATGATAAAAGGCTCCATCCCAGATGACCTTCATCGGGCGGGCGGGAAATTCCTCCCGGAGTTGCTTGAGCACATCCATCGTATTGAACTGATTGGCGCAATCGTAGGGAAAAATCCTGACCTGGGCGAGGTTGTCGAGATAGACCCCATAGAAGGAGACCTTGGCTAAGCCTGGTGAACTCGAAGACACCCAGAAACGTTCGCCGCGAATCGACCAACCATAGCCTTCATCGGTATCGCGATGAACATGGCCTCATCGATATAAACGAGCAGACACTGCTCATGGAGCGCTTCATCGAGCCACCCTTGCAACGTCGTCAGAAACACAGCGCGTTTCTGGGGGTTCGCTTGGTTCAGGAGTTTTCGGGCTTTCTTCCAGGAAAACCCGAGGCGTTTGAGAGTGCGACGGAGCGTTTCACGACTACAGTCAATCGCAAAGGTGTCTTTGACCCATTGCACCAACCGTTTCAAAGTCCATCGCGGCAGTGGCTCGGGCAACCGTTCTTGAGGCGGGGTTGCCGCCGCTACGAGCGCAGCGCGAAGGGTGTCGTCTAAGCCTTGGGCAACGACCTCAGGCAAAGGGGGGAGCGCCCACCCGTGTGGCAAAAAATCAAAGCATCAGGCCCAGCGATATTGTAACGATGCACCCATTCCATCAGCGTTTGAGGGTTCCGCTGGGTTTGATGGGCGACTTGGGTGGCAGGCGTTCCCTGGGCAATATCGTATGGCGCTAAGAAGCGTTCACGAGTGCGAGGATGAGACGCTTGGAGAGCCTGTTCACCAAGGTCTTCGGGCGTTTGTTGCCAAGTTTTCAGGTTAACTTTTAGCATTGAGTGCAAGCGGTCGATGGGAATACCATCAGCTTAGAAGCTTTGGCTTGGAAACTCCAGTTCCCAAAGTGGATGAGGTTTATCAAGGAAATTCCGGTAACGAGAGAAGTCAGAAGCCAGTGCCCTCATACCTCCTGGCTCCTGGCTCCCTATTCAACTGGTGCTTCCCGGCTTAAACCGTTTACCCATCCACTAACAGCCGCCTCGCGCAATCACAAATGATTTTGTTTCATTAAGCCGATGAGCTTGCGTTTCCGACCGTGGGTGTTTGTTAGCTGTTGATGATAGCGATGCCAGTCCTCCGATTTACCCAGTGCCTGATAAGCCGCTTTTACCCGTTTGAGCCATTCCACCGCATGGTGATAGTACTGGGCCTTGCCCTCATTCATAATTGACTCTGCTCGGGGACGAGCATTCTGAATCACCCACTGACTATGGGTATCGATAACCGCATCCATTACCCGCATGATGAGATTGTTATCGTAACTACGTAACTCAGAAACCACGGCGATCGCATCCTCCAGTAATCCCTCCTGCAGAAAAATCTCGACCTGGGCCGCTGCGATCCCCCAACGTTGTCGGGGGGCGCGCAAGTATTGCAGCAGGTCCGCTTGCAACTGCGGCCAATCTGAGCCCACTAGTGTTTCAATGGTTTGATAATCCTTTAAGGAGGGCTGAGCTTTGAAGGCGAGGATACGGGATTCTAAGGCCGCTGATGCATTATCCAGACCTTCTGCCAGATCACTGGTCCACGTCGCAAAGTCGAAAGTATTGTAGGCATTGTCATCCTCAAGTCGTAATCCCTGCAACGCAATTTCCAGGGCTTGAGGTAAATGATTGTGCGATCGCAAGGTTTCGGCGACAGCCTTAGCGTCTGCTAGCGTGCCTATTTGCTGAGGCGCAATTTTCATCAAATCATCAATCCGTCCTACCTGCGCCAACATGCTCAGATACTGTGGGGTCTGCCCTTCGGCCTCAGCCAAGTGCAGATAGTCTTCATAGCGCTCCTGCCGGGCCAAAATCTTGAGTCGAATTTGGCTAAACTCACCGGCCCAAGCTGGTGGTGGACCAGACCAAGCCCCTTTTGCAGTAATCTCACCTGCGAAAACTTTTACCAGTGGCGGATAATCCCAGGTCTGTCGCAACGCCTCTAGAGCCATAGCAAAACTGTCCAGCTGATCTTGCCAGGCTTCCAAGTGTTCTTGCCACGCTAAGGTTTCCTCTACGGTTAATTCATCACTCAACAGAATTTCAGTCCAGGGCGTATCCAAATCAAGCCCCACATCCGTAGGCGTCAAACCACAAAAATCGTCAATGTCACTCCAGTTCTCCGCACAGCCTTCGGTGATGCCTTGCATTACCACTCTGGCACTAGGAACATCGCCCTGTTCCACAAAGGCCAGAGCACGATCGATGAGTTCTCCCATTTCATCGGCAATTTCGTCCTCTTCTTGGCCATACTCCCAACCACTTAACGCATGGCGCAAAATCTCACGGGCTCGTCGCTTAAAAGGCATTGGATCGATACTTGTTTGGCGTTGGGGTGGTGAGACTGGCGCTGAGGTTTCCGGTTTGCCCAACTGACTCACATAAAAATCAACCGACTCGATCAACTCTGGGTTTGCGGCCACCAAATTTTGAACCATTTCTTGCGTCTGGACCCAGTTCAACTGATCTAATAGCTGCTCTAAAGTCGGGCGTTGCTCTATCGTTTGGGGCTGCCGCACACACGTTAGCAAAGTCGCGACCACATGCTTACACCAGCCCTCATAGCTGTATTGGCAAGTGCAATCAGCTCGGGTCACGCCACCACTATCAAAGTGAATGGTGACGCGATAAGGCTTGGGCTCGTTACCTTCAACCTCTGCCTGTAGTACCTGCTGCCGCTGCGTGACCGAGACGACGGCCCCTGATTGAAAGTAATTTTGCCCACGCGTATAGGATTGATCTGTCGCATGACGTTGAATCGTAGCCAGGGTCAAATGGGGAACAGTCATTGATGTTGATCAACTAGCGATTCTTTAGCCTAGGATGTCCACAACATGGCGACGCTTTAATTTTATGGATATTCGCAAATTATTTTTGTTCGCTAGGGTTCATGCGCGACCACCCAAGGGTGTGCGACCACACGACGTCTGGGGAGTCATCTATCCAGCGCTAGGGGCTTGTGAGGAATGCCTGTAATGCAACGATCTCGTTGTCAACGTCGCATAGCCATGGCATTAGTGGCCTGGATCGGCGTTCTCCTAATTGATCTGACCGTTCCTGCGTCGGCATCCCTGCCGGGGATGCCCGCAGCTAGCAATTTTGCCACGAAGCTAGCCTCGGCCAAATTGACGCCAGCCCCCTGGAAGCCGTTGTTTTTAAATGGCC
The DNA here is from genome assembly GCA_039818605.1 of Cyanobacteria bacterium J06639_14. Taxonomy (GTDB): domain Bacteria; phylum Cyanobacteriota; class Cyanobacteriia; order Phormidesmidales; family Phormidesmidaceae; genus SIO1E4. The sequence goes on from JBCBTQ010000010.1 coordinate 53,165, forward strand.
ATCAACATAAACAACAGGCTGAAGATGAAGCGCTGCTGTTTGCGTTTGAAGGCGTACTTGAAACCGGCGATCTCGTTTTACCCGATGGCAGTCTCTATGACGTACATACCTTTGAGGGCACCGCTAACCAGGCCATCACCATCCGCATGGAGAGTAACGCATTTGATACTTATCTCACGCTGGTGAATGCGTCGAGAGAAATCATTGGTGAAAATGACGATACCAGCGGGGCCAACTCCAACGCGACTTTAACGGTCGTTTTGCCAGAAACCAGCACCTATTGGGTCGTTGCGAATGCCTATGATGATACTGGCCGAGGCCCCTATCGCCTGACCATCGCGATCGCTCAGGCAGCTGACATCCAGAAAGCCGAGGCCGACCGCCTCTACCAGCAAGGCCAACACCACTACGCCCACAATGAATACCCCCAAGCTCTGGAGACTTGGACCGAGGCTTTAAGGCTCTATGGGGCACTGGGTTCTACTCATCAGCAAGGTGTTGTCGCCGATCGCTTGGGAGCAACCCACAGAGCCCTGGGAAATTATCAGGAAGCCATTCCCTTCTTTGAGCAAGCCCTGGAAATTGCGCGTGAGCTGGACTTCAGCCAAGGAGAGAGCGCCACACTGGGCAGCCTGGGCAACCTTTACCGCCTTTTAGGGGACTATCCCCGTTCCTTAGCGCTGCAGCAGGAGTCCTTGGCGGTAGCTCAAGCGACTGGTGATAGGGCTAATGAAGCTGCGGCCCAAGGTGACTTAGGACTGGTTTACAACGCTTTAAGAGATTACGGCCAAGCAATAGAACGACATCAGGAATCGTTAGCCCTGGACCGTGAACTCGGCGATCGCGAAGGCGAGGCGAATTCTTTAGGTAATCTCGGCAATACGTACCATAATCTTGATCAGTACGAACGTGCGATCGAGTTACATCAGCAAGCACTGGCGATTAATCGCGACATTGGCGATCGCGAAGGCGAAGGCAATGCGCTAGGAGGCATCGGCCTCAACTATATTGCGCTTGGGAATTACCACCAAGCCATCAATCTCAATCAACAGCATTTAGCCATTGCACGTGAAATCCACGATCGCCGCGGTGAAGCCATTGCCCTCGGGCACTTGGGCCTCAGCTATTTGTCTCTAGGAAACTATGCCGAGGCGATGGATCACCTGCAACAGCAACTCGTGATCACCTCTGAACTTGGCTTCCGCCAAGGCGAAGCCAGTGCTCTGGGTAACCTGGGTAGCCTCCACTATCTTTTGGGCGACTACCCCCAAGCACAGACGTTGCTGCAACAGTATCTGGAAATTTCCCAAGCGATCGGCGATCGGCTCGGTGAAAGCAATGCCCAAGGCAACTTAGGCAACATTTACGTGAGTGAAGACAATCTTCAGCAAGCCCTTGAGGCTTATCAAAGCGCTTTAGCCATTGCCCGTGACATTGGGGATCGCGCAGGCGAAGCCGACTCGCTAGCTAATGTGGGAACGGTATATTCTCTGCTCGACGATGATCCTCAAGCCATTGAGCTGTATCAGCAAGCGATTGACATTGCCCGTGATATCGGCGATCGCCAGCATCAAGCAATCACGCTCGACAGCCTGGGCAATGCCTACGAGTCTTTAGAAGACTACGATCAAGCCATTGCCTCCTATCAGCAAGCGCTAGCCATTACCCGTGATATTGGCGATCGCCATGTGGAATCTAACGTTCTCAACAACTTGGGCTTGACCCTATTTAACATTGGGCAATTGCCTGAAGCTGAGGCAACGCTGAGGGCTGCCATCGACGTTTATGAAACCTTGCGAGAAGGACTCACCGATGCCCAGCGTATTTCCATACTTGAGACTCAGACGGTCACGTATGAACTCCTCCAAGAAGTTCTGGATGCCCAATCCAAATCGATTGAAGCCTTGATCGTTGCCGAACAGGGACGAGCCCAGGCGTTTGCCCTTCAACTCTCACAAGGCTCCGCCACTGACAACACGCTGATGGAGGCCACCCAATCGCCTGATTTAGCCACGATTCAGCAAATTGCCCGCAGCCACAACACCACCTTGGTGGAATATTCTCTGATTGGGAATCGAGCACTCTACATTTGGGTCGTGTCCCCCACCGGTGAGATTCAGTTCCGCTCCGTCACATTTGGCGACGGAGAAGCAGCCATTACGAGCCCTCAGATCAATCCGATTACGACACTGAATACCCCCCTCTATAGCACGTTCAACGATAGAAGCCTCACGTCGCCCTCACCCTTGGCGTCTCTGGTTGCCGAGACGCGATCGCGGGGACTGGGTGTTGTGGCCCATCGCGAGACCGCACAACC
>JBCBTQ010000011.1:0-53238 GCA_039818605.1 Cyanobacteria bacterium J06639_14
CGCAAGTGCTGATGCAGCGATGTGCTTATCTCAACGGCTGCTTCTCAAGGTGAGTCTTGCAAGACTGGGATGCACTCCATTGGGTTAGGCTTCCCAATGCATAAATTTGGATATGAAATTTTATCCCAATAGAGCAATAACTTATTTAGCTCTTCTTTTGGTACTGCTGTGTCAAAGGAATTTCTTTTGAGAGAAGGGCCAACAATAACTCCTCGTTTTTTCATGGAAAGTAGAATCTCCTCCTCATTGGAAAGTATGCTTTTGCATAATTGAGATCTATATTCTGGAGTCGGATGTCACGAGCTAACAACCTTATTATGCCGACAGTTTCCGCATATCATCCCTGAGAGCGAAGATCGCGAGAAACTTTCCGCATATTATCCAGATTTGGGTGGATCGCAAGAAAGTTTCTGCCTATTTTCAGGGGTGGCATAGATGAGTGTCTGTGTAACTTGTAATACAAAATTTCCTGAACACAACCGAGTCGCTTATCCAGGTGCGATCGCAGCAGTTGTTCGAACAAATGTGGGGAGCAATGCGGCCGGAGCATAGCAGCCTGCACCTGTGCCCGGCTCTCTAAATCCTACAGGTTCTGTTCCTCCTACAGTTTTCAGATCCTTGTAGTTGCTCCGAGGCAAGATCTTTCTTTAATAAGCGGTATTGGGGATTTAGCGATCGCCGTCCGCGGGGGGCAGGACTTCGACTGCAACTTCGACGACATCGGTAGAGTTTTCGCTGTTATCAGTTACGTTTACAGCGCTGACTTCAACGGTGCCATCCGGGGTAAAGCGCTCAAATCCATCCTTGGTGATTTGTAAAGCTGTGCGGCAGTTAGGGCAAGCGATTTGTGCTTTCCTTAAACCCGTCAATGGCGTTCCACAGGCTGGGCAGCTGCCCTGTATCAAGTTGCGCTTCAACCACCAACGGAAGCCAATAAAGAGCAAAACCGGAGCGATGAACAGAAACGCCAATAGAAGTGCTAAGGAGCCCACTAACCAGTTTAAGCCTGCCGCTCCTAAGAGCCAGATGACGGCAATGACCGCTAGCCAGCAACCCAGACCAGAGAAGTTGATTTGATAATTATTGGAACCTTGTGGATACACGCTAGGGCCCTCATCGCCATCGCTTTTTGTTATCGCCTGTTAAAAAGACAACACACGGTGCCGCTCTTTTCAGGGGATGGCAATTGTGTGAAGTCTCATTGCGCTTACGGCAATTGTGTATCTAGCCTAAAACACATTTTTGTCAGCTGCTCGTCGTAATGTCCGAATGCAGCGATCACGCAACTATCCAGCTACCCTGATTCACTACCAGGGTACAGAATCCAAGACCTCCGCTAGATCTTGAAAGGGTTCAATAACATCGCTGACATAGTTGTAGGCTTCCAGGACGCGATCGCCCTGCACGACAATTTCAGGACTGGGATAGACCTGCATCAGCTCAAGGAGCGTGATTTGGTTATCGTCGGCAGAGGCTCCAATAATGGCTGCCCGTAAGGCTAAGGGGCCGCCTTCACCAGAAGCGGGTTGAATGGTTTCGCTAACGCGGTCCAACATCCATTCGCCGGGAGGGCTGTTAAGTGCCAGGTCTAAAACAGTGGTTCTGAGTTCTATGGGTTGGTTGAGAGCTGTTTGCAGTTCTGCTGGCTCTTGATTCGCAATGTCTAGCAACTGGCCTAACTCATTGGAGGCTTCACCCGTATCTGCCAGCGTTTCTAAATCTTCGATTGGGATGGTCGTGGAGAAAAAGCCGTAGGTCAAGACGACATTCTCGGCTGCGATCGCAGCTTTGCCCGTGCCAGCTAGGGTCACTGCCAGGCCGCTGGCAACAGCTAGTAATGTTTTCTTGGGTATTGTCATGACTTTCCTCCTGTTGATCGCTGGCGGATGGCTACGCTTCCAATGACGCCGACAGCCACGACGCCCCCGACTGCTAAAGCGACGCCTCTTAATCCCCAAGACGTTTGGGGTAGCGGTGGGGTTTCCGAGGTGGCGGTTGGGGTTGCTGGGGCTGTGGTTGAGGGAGTGGTCGCTGGCTCTGAGGCTGCAACCTCTGCCGATGGCAGGGGTTGCTCGTCAGAGGTGGATGATCCGGCCGCGCGAGCTGCAACCGTTACTTCAAAGCGTAATTCAAATGCGCTAAATTGTGTTCCATCTGTAGGTGAGCCCATCAATAGGAGTTCATAAGCACCCACGTCTGGGAACGTGACATTGCCGCCTGGGATGTCGGCATAGCCTTCTGCTGATACAGGAACGAGTGCAGGCGTTGCGATCGCCTGATTGCTGCTGTCATATATGGTCAGCGAACAGTCGCAAGCTGCCAGCGGAATCACGGTACCGCCCGCTTGGGTTAGCGCAAACCACAAATCGGTAGGCGCACCCGCCTTGGGAATATCATCGGGTTCTATGTGCAGTGTCGCGCCGACGTCTTCCTGCACTTTTATTTGGTGAGCCCAGCCCGGTAAGGCGATGGCTCCAGCTAGGAATCCAGTGATTAGGATGAGGCTTTTCATGCGGTGATGGGGATAGGAATGCTGGTCTCGCTCCCTTAATGCTCACAATGGTGGCTGGAGGTTGAGCGGGGTGGTGGCGGTAATGATCTAGGAGCAACGTACCACTTTTCGACTTGGAAGAGCTGCCAAGCTAGGCGCGATCGCACGGCGAGGACACTGAGTAGAGCACCGCCTAAGGCTAACGTGTGAATGAGCGGACGACCTTGATGCTGTAGATTCCCAAGATAAGAAGAGCCTGCTAATGTGCAGTGCAGGCCCGCGAGCAAAATGGCTAGGATGCTGAGTAGGTGGAGCGATCGCCAGTAACGCCCTAACCAGCGTTGGGCTCCATCGGTGCTCGTCAAAGTTAAGGGCACCATCAGGGCAAAACCGATTCCCCCTGCTAACATGCCCCATTGATGTTGCGGCAGCATAAAGCGTACAGCCGCTGGATTCCACTGCCAACTGTGTTCCAGCATATGTAGCGTATGGGCTGCAGCGAGGACAAAGGCTCCGACTCCGAGAAGGCGGCGAAACTTCAGAGGCTGGTGCCAGAGTTTGCTAATCGGACGGGCGATGAGGGCGAGTGCTAAGCACAGAATCGAGAGGTGGCCGGTATAGTCCACCATCAGGTCACCGGTGCGGGTGAGTGTCAGGACGCCAATGAGGAGGGTGAGCCAGCCGCCAAGCTGAAATAGCTGACTTTTGCGATCGCGACTCAACCAGGCACTGGATACGCCCAATCCCACCATGGCGGGTAGTGTGCCGAGGCCAAAAGCCATCATTAAAACGGCTCCACCGATGAAGGAACTGGTTTCGGCAGCTTTGATTTGCGCGGCATAGAGAAATCCGCAGGGTATTAAACCCCAAGCCAAGCCCAGGAATGCTGGGGTCCACCACTGTTGCTTTTGCGAAGTGTAGGCCATCGCCTGTTGGAGTTTGCCATGGAGGGCTCCTTGCAGAGGATGTAGCAGAGGGAGTTTAGGAAGTATCTGTGGCGCTACTTGCCTGAGTCCCAGGAAAATTAGCAAGCCCCCGGTCAATAACGCGATCGTGCGTCGGAGCAAGCTGCCAACTCCAGCTACCTGCCCACCAGCGACTAAAACCGATCCTAAACCGCCAACTGCAGCCCCTACCAAGCCGTAGCTGAGCAGTCGTCCTAGATTAAGGAGCACATGGAACGTAATTTGTCGCCAACGATCCGTAGTTGCCTTGGCTTTATCAGGTTCTGCTTGGGTAGACAGAGAAAACGCTACAGTAATTGGCCCGCACATACCAACGCAGTGCCCAAAGCTGCCCAAAAAGCCTAGGGCTGCGATCAATCCCAACTCCAACACGGTGGCACTATCCCTCCAGGGTAAGAAATTGCTCTAAAGCATCTGCCACTTTTGGTGGCCAGCGACGAATGGTGCGCACCCAATCCATATCTCGATAACGGTTATCCAGTCCTGTGACTGCTACCCATTGACTTTCGGCCTCCCCCTGTGATCCTGTGGCCCACAGCCCTGCTGTTAAAGCTGCCCGAGCATCAGGAAAGTTAGGGTATTTGCGGACAACTGATCGTAAAGTTCGGATGCCCGCTTCTGTCTCTCCAGTCTGATACAACGCTAACCCATAATTGACCCGAGCTAAGGCAAATTCCGGATCAAGGTCGGCAGCTTGGCTATAGTCTACAATCGCCGCCGCCCAATCCCCTAAGCCAGCTTCGGCATTGCCGCGGTTATTGAGTGCTCCTGCTTCTGTGGGATCCACCGCTAAAACATGATTGTAGTCAGCAATTGCAGCGTCCCAATTTCCCTTGACCTCATAGGCAGCACCGCGATTCAAATACGGATCCACTGAATTGGGTGCCAGCGCGATCGCCTGCGTGTAATCAGCAATTGCATCATCCAAATGATACTGACTTACCCGCACGAGCCCTCGATTGCTCCAGATAGCTGCCTCATCGGGCAAAAAGTCCAATAATTGTGTCCAGTAGTCTTCAGCTACTTCATATTGTCCTGTTTGGCTAGCGATGAAAGCCTGTTGTCGTAATTCGGCAATGGTTTGAATTTCCGCCTGCGTGTAGGCCGGTAACTCGTCAGCGCTCACCGGTAAGACGATGCCCATTAGCAGACACAAGCAAAGACACAGAGTCCCAAAAAGTTTCATGGTGATAGCGGCTTCTTAATAGCAATGGCTAGGCTCTCAACGTTGGCAAAACGATCTTGAAGAACCTTCTATAGCTTATCGAGAATAGCCTGCCACTTAAAAAAACGAACGGGCGAGGCATTGGGAGAATAACGACAATGGCAAATCACGAAGCGCTTAGCCCCCAATGCCTCGCCCCATCACCCATCACCCTACGCTCAAAAAGCAGAGGCATTGGGAGAATAACGACAATGGTAGCTACGAAGCGCTTGGCCCCAACGCCTCGCCCCACCCCACAAATAGCCACCCTCTTTAGCGCATCTGACATATCATCAGGAAAAGAAAACGCTAGATGTGGACGATCGCGTGGCTGATTATCAACCGTCTCTTCTTTCTAATCAAGATTTGAAAGCTGCTGAGGTGTCTTGGGCCTATAACCAGACGGCGGCGACCGAAACATTGACAGGTAGTGAATTGAGCGCCTGGAAAGAACGCATTTTCCAGTTTCAACAAATTGTCCAGACAACGGCTGCACCAGCCCAAGGATCGTTGTTTGGCTCTGAGGTGACGTCGCCAGCCGAGGACATTGATCCTTTCACCCTGCCTCAAAGGAATGCTGAGTTTTGGCGCGGACAGTTTAGTGATACGGGCAACGCAGCGCTCTACTTTGTGGTGGATCATGAGCTGCCGATTTTGTTGTATGTGGGCGAAACGGTGAAAGCCAACCAGCGCTGGAAAGGCACCCACGACTGCAAACGCTACATTTTGAGCTATGTTGCGGCCCATCGCGCTGATTCAATGTCGGTGCAGGTCAATATTGGTTTCTGGCCCTATGCTCCTGAGGAGCGTAAGGCTCGGCAGCTACTGGAGTCCGAATTGATTCGGAAGTGGCGATCGCCTTTCAATAAAGAAAACTGGCGTACCTGGGCAACCCCATTTGTGAATTAAATTCAGTCCTGGCGCTGTTCTTTCAGGGCATAAACAGACTGGGGAGAGGATTTTCCCTTAAGGGTCACTTCGCCCAACGGCAGCGTATAAAAATCATGTTCGATCTGATCACGCATAGATTGGTTCATCCAGATCTCATTCTCGCTAGCTTGACTCATGATGCGGGCGGCGGTGTTGACGGTATCGCCGAGGACATTGAATTCTCTGCGTCCACGACGTTCACCAATTTCGGCGGCGAAGACGGGACCATAGGTGATGCCGATCCGATACGTCAGTCGAATGGGTTTACCGTGGAGGGTCGGGGGTTGAATGGACGATTCGATGACATCGCGAATCATGCTCATGGCTTCCGCCGCTCGGCGAGCATCACCAGGGTCGGGATTAAGGACGCCAAAATGAATCAACATTTCCGAACCAATCGAGTGATAGGTCACTTTTTGCAGAATGCCGCCCTTAAGTTCCACAACCCCATTGATGAGTGAAAATGCATCTGAGAAACAGGCAACCAAGTCATCCGTTTCATGATCCAAGGCAACATCGACGGATTCTGGGAGACCCAGTAAATTAACAAACGCGACGACAATCGTGGGAAAAGCGGGCGGAATCCTTCGTTCTGAGGCGGTTTCAACGATGAGCTGCAGGACGGATCGCGGCATATAGCTGGCCAGTGGCTCAACCATCGCGATCGCTGATTTGATTTCGCTCATTAATCCCGACATGCTGCGATCGAATAGGAGCGGTGTTGAGTTGCGGCGTCGAGCTACGGTGATTTCATATTCGCCCAGCTCTTCGGGGCTGAGATTATCGACCACCAGCCAATGATGGTTATTGCTAGGGGTAAGTTGTATGCGTTCATGGAGTTGGTGTCTGACCGTTTCGGTCAAGGCCACACGGCCAATGGCCCCTGAGCCTTCTGCATGTTTGGCAATGGTGACCGCCCGCCCCAGCAGAACATGGGCCATGCGCTGAGGGGTGCCAATATCCGCTTTGACGAATCGTCCCGCATGAATGCCGACTCGCATTTTGAGCGAGAGTTCTCCTTGTTTGGTCGGAATACCCTGAAAGTCCCGCATGGCTCGTTGCATCCGCAGTCCCGTGTTGATAGCTTGGGTAATATCGCGACTGTGGTCACCTGTGGTGAACTGTACGAGGAGTGCATCACCCGTAAACTCCAGTAAATTGCCACTGGATTTACCGATGATTTCAATCATCTCTGAGAAATAATTGTTGATCACTTTCAGCAGCAGTTCTGCACCTTCAATCCCGTCCGTTGAAAAGGCTTCCAGTAACGGTGTAAATCCAGCTAAATCAGTGAATAGGAGGGTGCCGTCTTGCCAACGATGTTGGAGGTTGCCGGGCTGCGGAGGGCGATCATAAACATCGCGAGGAACGTAGTCGATCAAGATACGCTGCAGCGTTCGCAGGTGCTCAAATACCTTCATCAAGGTATCGGGCGAGGGGTTGATCCAAGCAGCAGCATAGAGATTGGGCGGCAACAGCGATCGTAACTGCCGCTCAATCTCGATTAAAGCGTTTGTGGATGAATCTGACACCGCACAGGTCGTTTGGGAGCACATGCCTTAGGACACCTCAAGGCTAACAGAGTTTACAGCACCGTGAATCACTATCCGGTTTCCACGGCGATAATCTGGGCTCGTCTATACAGCCTTTTGGGTATATTTATGCCCAAATTGATTCTGTAATGCTGCAAAAAGCTACCGTAATTTTGATGATTCTTAGGGAATTCGTCTGGCTCAAGTTGCAGGTCGATCATTGGCTTGAAAAGCATTCAAGCAGTGCCAGTCTCGTTTATGTATGTCCTGTCGCTTTTATTACCTGAATGTATTTAGAGGTGTTTGTTCCCTGGGATAGAAAACTTATGGCCTTCTCAGGTTGATGGCAAAGAAGCTTGTTATCTTGAGCAATAATTTTCTGAATCAGCCAGCTTCCGCTTTGAGAGAGCCTAAATCATGATGCAACTTGATCGCCTACATATTGAGGTGACGAATGTCTGCAACTTCAAGTGCGAGTTTTGTCCCGATGCAATTATGGCACGGAGCCGTGGTCATATGGATCCGGCACTGTTAGACAACTTACTGCAGACCGTAGCTGATGAACAGTTGGCACGCATTGTGACCTTTCATCTGATGGGGGAGCCTTTGATTTATCCCCATATCTTTCAGGGGATTCAGGGGGCTGTGCGGCGATCGCTCCGATTGCATTTGACAACCAATGGCAGCACGTTCCATCTCTTTCCTCATCACATTGAAAAACTGGTGCGATCGCAGCTGCCGAAAGTCACGATTTCCCTACAAACACCTGATCCTCAGACCTTTAAGCTCCGAGGAGCGCCGCCGCGATTGCAGTCAGAGGCTTATTTTGAGGGGATTACGGAGTATGTCCAGGCGAATCTTAGGGATGCGCAGTCTGTGACGAAAGTCCATGTAAAGTTTCTCGACACTACCCCCCATCCCTTTTTGGTCCCCCATAAGCCCATGGAGATTGTTGCGGGGAAAGCTCAGATGGGAGAAGAGTTGATGAATTGGGCCACACGTCTCATGTCTGGAATTCCCGATGCTCCCGACAAACAGACGCTGGAACGGGCGATCGCTCGTTATCGTCCGGGGCGCTGGCAGCTCATCCCGCTGCATCCTAAACTCGTGCTCGAAACATTTCCGCTGGATAGTTGGGGCAACGTCGAAGCGGATACGGTGATCCCTGCTCAGTTTGGTTACTGCAATGGGGCTTCACGGCAAGCGGGAGTGCTCTATGACGGCACAGTTGTCCCTTGCTGCAAGGATTTTGAGGGGCACATTCCCTTAGGGAATGTGAATCAACATTCTCTCCGTAGCATTCTGGAAGGTACGCCCGCTTGTGCCCTCCGTCAGGGCTTCGATCGCTTCCAAGTCAAGCATCCGGTATGCCAAAAATGCATGGGGGCCGATACGCCGACAAAATCGCGGCTACGGCAAGTTGGTTCAGTTGCCTATTTCAAGGTTTACACCCCCCTGATGCGGCGCTTACAACCTGGGTGGGGCGAAGTTTAATGGGGTAAGGGCCGTGGGCGATGGGCGGTGCGCCTGGAGTTGTAATCCCAGCCTATTACACGATGTATGCCGATGCGATCGCGGGTAACCGCTGCAAAGCTACCAATGCCTGGTAAACAGCCGCACAGATTTCGGCTCGAGTCGCGACCTGGTTGGGGCGCAGCATAGCTGGGTCAGGATAGTTGATGATGAGTTTGCGGGCTGCTGCGATCGCGGTTGAGCGCAGCGCATAGTTGGGAAGGTTTGTGTAATCGGTGAATCGTCCCAGTGGATTTAAATCGACATCAGGATCTTCCCAGTTCAGGCCATTGACTAATGACACCCACGCTTGCACGCGTACCAGTGCGTGATTGGGTTCAAAGGTTTGATCTGGAAACCCTGACATAAACTCACCCTGGTACGCTGCCTGAATGGCGTCATGACCCCAGAAATTACGCGGTACATCCTTGAAGGGGGTCGGCTCTCGCACGGCGGCGGGTTGAAAGGCATTGACTACGAGTGCCGCAAATTGGGCGCGGTTCATCGCTTCATCGGGGGCAAAGCGACCGTCATTCATCCCGCTGATGAGATCGGCTGTGGCTAACCCATGGATAAAATCAGCGGCCCAGTGTCCTGTGAGATCACTGAATAAAGGCTGCGTAGTATCCGGTTGCACAATGTAGGGCGACTCAATTGCAGTTGATGTGCCCAGGGCTACCCGACCTTGATGGATCAAGGCTGAGACTTCACCCCGTGTGATGGGCTCGAGGGGACGTAAGACGAGAGGCTCAGGATAATTGACTACAAGCCGTCTTTGGGTCGCTGTAGCCAGGGAGTCGACCGCATAACTGGGAACTTGAGCGCGATCGCGATAAATGCCGATCGCATCGACGCGACCACCGGTAAAACCCAGTCCATTGTTGACCGCCACGATTGCCTGAATGCGAGTAATGGGTTCATCGGGGCGTACAGTCCCGTCGGGATAGCCCGATAAGAATCCCATGGTTTGCGCCCGCGACAGCGCTGTTGCGGCCCAGAAACCGACGGGAATATCCTGAAATGTTAGAGGCGCATTTTGAGCGGGTTGATCGGGAAAGCTGGCCAGTACAAAGGCTGCAAATTGGGCGCGGGTGACGAACTTTTCAGGGCGAAATGTGCCATCACCGAAACCAGCTACCGCGCCTACGAGCGCTAATTCATCGACAAATGACCCTGCCCAGTGATTCGCCATGTCCGTAAACTGGACGGATCCCTGGGGGATGTCCGCGAAGGCATCAGGCGGCGGCGAGGACGGCAAGGGGGGATCAGAGGGAGCCGCAGATTGTTCCAATAAAAGCGAGGGGATGACGGATGCATCCGGGATTTGGTTGGCAATCAGCTCGATCGGACCGTTGACGTGCTGGGGAAGTAGGTCATTCTGACACGAGGTGAGCGTGTGCTGACTGCTGTTTTGAATATCAGCCTGACCATTATGGCGGAGGATATTCTTTCCCGGATCTTGTGACTGCCCTAAGTCAGCGGTTGCCTGTCCGCTGATCTGTACACCATAGGTTTGGTTCGTGATTACCCGAGTGTTGCGCAGTACGGGATTGGCGGTATCGATGATGGCGATACCTGTTGTGTTGGCTTCTAACAAACAGGTCTGAATGAGAGGGGCGGCTGCATCTTGCAGCAAAATACCGGTATCGTTACGGCGACAGACAACCTGCTCCAACTGTCCTTTACTTTGAGTCAAAAATGCGATGCCAGTGCCACAGTCTTCAAATAAGCTGTTGTGGACGGTCGGCAGAGCCATCCCCAACATGACAGCTCCATATTGAGGACATTGCATCACTACGATGTTTTGGAGGTGGGTGATGCCGTCTGCCAGCCAAAGCCCAATCCCGCGCGTGGCGGTATTCGTGACGATCGCGTTTTGCAGACTTGCCCCGGCCAGCAAAATGCAGGTAACGGTTTGGGAACCTAAGCTGGGATGCTGCCAGGAACCACTACCCCGCAGGATGGCGCTGGGGCGATCGCTCCTGGTTTCCCCCGTTACCTGACATCCATGGGGAATGGTGAGGGGAAATGTTTCGCCACTGCTTGGACTATATAGCCCTGCTTTAAGGTGAATCGTTGTGTCCGGTTGGCTACGACGCAACGCTGTGGTTAACGTTTTCAGGGGTTGACTAGCAGAGTGACCGTCATAACTATCGCGTCCTTGGGCGGGATCAACATAAAGGACTTGCTGGGTCATGGCATGTCTTCAAGAGGGCAACGCCTATGCTATCGGCTATTGGGGAGTTTTGATGGTACCTGCAGAACGTCCGTGCCGACCGGGTGACGTCTTTTTTGCCAAAGCCAGCGAGGGGCGTGGATGCTAGCGATAATTTGTGAATTGGAGAGCGATGGGCCAGTCTTCTGACTTGATTAGCTGAATGGCTGCCTGCAGGTCATCTTTCGATTTGGCAGACACGCGTACCGCATCTCCCTGAATCGAGCTTTGTACCTTTTTCAGGTTGTCCCGGATCAGTTTGGTAACTTGCTTACCCAATTCCTTATCAATCCCTTTCTGCAAGACAATCTCTTGACGGACGCGATTGCCACTGGCGGCTTCGATCTTGCCAAAATCAAAAATCTTGAGCGACAGATTGCGCTTAGCGGACTTGGTTTGCAAAATTGTATGCACAGACTGCAGGGTAAATTCGCTATCGGTCTCGATGGTGATGATGTTTTCACCCAGATCGACTGTGGTTTTAGAGCCCTTCAAGTCATAGCGTGTTGTGAGTTCCCGACGGACTTGGTCGAGTGCATTCACTAATTCTTGGCGATCGAAATCACTCACGACGTCGAAAGAGTAACTAGAAGCCATAGCTCACCTACTTGTTTACATCACAGCAGAACGACAGCTTAGGAAAAATAGTGTAAACGTGCCCAATCCCCCTATGCCAAACATCAGGGAGCGCAATGTTGGGATATCGAAGATGTAGCAAAGGCTGTACAGCAAACGAGCAACCAAATGAGCGATCGCAACTCCCAACGCTAAAGCGGAATCTTGCCCTGTTACGTAGGCCATAATAGCGGCTGGAGCAAACAAAATGAAGGCTTCAAAACAGTTTTCGTGGGCCCAGTTGGCGCGTTGGGCATAGGGAGGCAGCTTCGCAAACATGGCCCGTGGTGCGGATGGGTCATATCCCAGCTGAAACCGAGCAGCCGCGACCACTAAATAAGGTACATAAATCAGCACCGCCCCAGCCACAACACAATACAGTAGGGAGGCAGGCATCGGCAGGCGAGTCAAAAAATCCATAAACCTCTATGAGCGATGATGTGCAAACTGCGCCCACGTTAGCCATCGCAAGGCTTTTAGAAACGCAATCACATGCTACAGACGATCAGTCAAGTTTTTATCAGAGCTGAATTGAAGATTTCTTACGATTTCTTTTGCTCATTAACTCTGACCGCGATCGCGCTTAATCAAAATAGAAAAGCGTTACAATTTTTCGCTGTTCTTCAGCATTGCGGCAGGTGCTGAGAAGTGTATGACTATCGTGAAAGGCAAAGCAGATAAGTTGCTGACAGCGTGAAATAATCTCTTGATTACAGAGAGCACTAGCTTCGGCAAGCGATAAATTATCGTTCGCCGAGTTTTCGACTAAATGCATCACCCGTTCCAGTTGATCTCGCGATTCTCGGGGTTGTCGGGAGAGGCTCTGAGGCAGGATCACTGTCAATAACTTAGGATCGGCGTTAAGTGCACCCCGAATGGCCGCCAAATTAGTTCCCGTGGCTCCGGAGGTTAAGACCCGATTTCCTGCCATTACCAGGGCATAAGTCATCAGCTCGATTAGCTGCTGATGTGTGATGGGCACATGGCGTGAACCCAAAATGGCGATGCGCTTAGATCCAGCCTGCTGAATCGCAGCCAGTTCTTGCAAAAATACATCAACCTTGGACATTTCCAAGGGAGCATCAATAGATTGACTCAACGGCGATACACGAATTGATGAACGCGCCCATTGTATCAGCCTGTGGCTAAGAATTTAGCTATGAGGGGCAATTGCCGGTATTCCTAAGCCCAATAGCGAGGCTAAACGCTCGGTATCGATTGCTTTGGCTAAGACATCTTCAATCAAGGCAACCTTATCTGGATTCCTTAGAGGAATATGGCCAAAGAGATTGTCAATACGTTCTACGGTCGTCAATGTATCCGTGGGAACCGAGAGAATCGGGACCTCTTTATCGTGAGCTAAGGCAATAACATCCTTACTGGGAGCTATCTGGCCCGTCAAAATGAGGCAGTGGGTTGAGGTTTCCAACGCGGCAATTTGTAAATCGCGGCGATCGCCCCCAGTTACCACAGCCTGATGCATGCCCTGGCCAAAAAAGCGGAGAGCGGCATTCACATTCATGGCACCAATCTTTAAACTCTCCACGACAAGGTCGAGATGATCGTCACAGCACAACACTTCAGCATCGAGATTATGTACCAATTCCGAGACCCGGATGGAACTGAGAAAAGGTAGCTTGGGAAGTGTCGCTAGGACCGGAATCCCTTGTTTTTCTAGATAGGGAACAATGGTTTTGCTCACAAAGCCTGCATCATCTTCACTAATCCCATTCAGAACGACTCCCAACAAAGCTTTACCCAATCGTTTCTGAGCTGAGATGAGTTGATCGACCATGGAATGGGTGTTAAACCACATCACCAAAAGCACAGAAGCGTCTAAAGCTGCCGTGATTTCAGGCAAAGAAAGCTTGAGCAAGCCACCTTCTTCTAGGGTGGAAGGTCCCTCTAAAAGCAAAATATCACCCTTAGCCTCCTCCCAGTAATGCTCTAAAGCATCGGCAAACTCTGTCGGCGTCCCGTCATCCAACTGTTCGGCCAGAGTCTGATTGCTCAGTGAAAACAGCGTGGGTAACTGTTGCTGTGCCGAGAGCGCCAGCGTATTGGGGACAAAGCTAAGGTCTGTATCTAGAACATCGGACCCATTGCCGATGTTCTCAGCTGATGCCAGCGGTTTACCCCATCCAACTTGAAAACCCATTGCCTGAAGACGTGTGCCCAGAGCAATCGAGATGGTGGACTTGCCGCTACGGGGCTCGGTCGAGCCAATGAGCAGATGCGTGGCTGATTTGAGCACTCCTTTTGCCTCTCACCGATGCGTTACAACTTGATCACCCTTACATTCTGGCATTTGCCGGTCCGTCTCTCACGAGCAATAGAGGTTAATCCTCTAGGCGGAGAAGTTTCCGATAAAAAGATTTCGAAAAGTCAGCAGGCCGTTTATGACGTAGCGCAACAACTACATCAAATAAAAAATCGACGAACTCAAAGGTCGCCATTGTGATTTCGTAGCTGAGATCGGCATCATCTTCAAACTGTAAGCGGCAGCGGGTGAGATCTGCCGGTAAGGTCGACACATTCCAAGTCGCAATGAATGGGATGCTTTCGCCGCCTTCAATGGTGCGCTCACCTTCTAAGTTGCCACGCTTGTAAAGCCCAATCGCATAGGGCAGCGCGTTGCGCTTTGTCCCCTGGTAATAAGGTAAATAAACCCCGATCTCCGGTTTACTGACGGGTTTTATCTCTTCGAAAGTCAATGTCATAGTGCAACTAAAACCCTTTTGACATGCCACATAAACAAATGGATTGAATATATCCAGTCGTAATCGGGCTTAATTGTAAATCACCATCTCTTGAGATTGGCTGTCACTTCAGGGATACCACAAAAATATAGTCTAAATTATGCGGTTCTGTTTTCGCATACCTTGAACCGTTAGGATGATTAGAAAGGAAATATTAAGTTTGTATGAGACAGATTACATTCTCCCTCAGGAACGGGTTGATGCTGGCGTCTTCAAGCAGGCCTGGCTAGCTCATGCAGCTAGGCTTGGCCGGAGTTAGTGTTTTGCCACTGCATCAGCAAAGCCCCTGTGTTGTCTTCTAGAGCTGTCATTTCCTCCCAGTTAGCGATTGGGTTGGAGCGATAGCCAACCCCCAGAAAATTTGAGCGTTAGGAGGCGAAATATCAATATCATGACCAACGGGGCAAATACCGAAGCACTCGGACTCGTTTCCCTTGAGGAAGATCCGTTCGATAGTTATGAGCGCCGCCGCCTGAAAGCAGCGTTTGCTTTAACGGTCGTTTGGAGTTTTACTCTGATTCTGCATCTCCTCGCCTGGGGACAATGGATTGTCTATGGCCTCACCATACTGACGGGGGCTCATCTCTTTCGCTTACTCTTGACTGACCCCGATGCCGTGCCGGAGCCATTACCGAGCTGGCAGGACCAAACTCCTCAAGAAATAGCAGCCTCCGATCGCTCTGCATGGCCGCATGTGTCCATCTTGGTGGCCGCTAAAAATGAAGTGGCCGTGATTGGCCATTTAGCTGAATCACTGATGGCCATGGATTACCCGCCCGATCGATATGATGTGTGGCTGATTGATGACAACAGCACGGATGGTACCTCGGAGCTGTTGGATACTTTAGCGCCCAGGTATGCCAATTTGTATGTCATCCATCGCGACCCTCAGGCAACGGGCGGCAAATCAGGAGCCTTGAACCAGGTATGGCGGAAAACCCAGGGCAGCTTGTTCGCGGTGTTTGATGCTGATGCCCAAATTGCGCCTGATTGTCTCCGGCGCATCGTGCCTATTTTTAATACTCGAACGGTCGGCGCGGTGCAAATGCGGAAGGCGATCGCGAACAGCGATCGCAATTTCTGGACCCGTGGCCAGGTTGCTGAGATGGCCTTTGATGCCTACTGTCAACTCAAACGGGTTACTGGTGCAGGTATTGGTGAACTCCGGGGCAATGGCCAATTTGTGCGGCGCTCCGCGTTGCAACAATGTGGTGGCTGGAATGAGGCGACGATTACCGATGATTTAGATCTCACGTTCAGGCTTCATCTCACGGGCTGGGATATTTCGCTTGTCATGTTCCCAGCGGTTTGGGAAGAAGGGGTGGATCGGGCGATCGCCCTATGGCATCAGCGCAATCGTTGGGCGGAAGGAGGGTATCAACGCTATCTTGATTACTGGCGCTTCTTACACCCCAGCCGTTTAGGCTGGCAAAAGACCTTGGATCTCTTTGTTTTTTGCCTGATCCAATATGCGCTACCGACGGCTGCCCTCCCTGATTTTGCGATTGCGGTTGCGCGTAACCGGTTACCCATCTTTTTGCCGCTTTCCAGTGTGATGCTGCTGTTTTCTTCGTTGGGCATGGCCCATGGCCTCTGGCGCACGCAAAAAGCATCGCCATTCAGTGTGCTGATTCAGACGGTGCGAGGCATGGTCTATATGATGCATTGGTTGGTGGTGATGGGTACCGTCACTTTCCGCATGGCGATCCGTCCCAAGCGTTTGAAATGGGTGAAAACTCAGCATTCTGGCTAAGACCCAACCGCTGTCTTAGCAGCCATAATCCCTTCGGTGTAGAGCCATGGCTTTACACCGAAGGGATTAACAGCTAATAACATCCCAGCTTGCGATCGAGACCTTGATTAACCCGCCTTCCTTAATCGAAGGGATCGTTACCATCAGGGCGGAAAATATTGAGGCGACCGGTTCCCACCCGCTGAGCGACCGGCAAATCACCCTCAGGTGTAGCGGTGACTTCAAAGAGATACACTCCCCCACGGGAAGGATTACGGACGGGACTGAGCCCAAACGTGATGAGCTGACCAGGGGCAGCAGCTTCTGCTAAACGAACCGTTAGGGTCTGCGTCGCCTCATCATATTGAGCGGACTCGATCGCCAGTGCGTCGCCTTGATTGCCACGATCGCCTTGAAATACTTGGATTTCATCCAGCTGATAGTCTAAGAAGCGAAAACGCCCTTCGATGAGCGAGACCTGCAGAGTCTTGAGCGATTCTCCAGCTTCTGGGAGTACGTTGACTGTGACGTAGTAAGTAGCCTGTTTGTCATTGGTGTGATCGCGGGTCGTGACAAAGCTCACTAGGCGCGGCGGACTATCAAAAACAGTGGTGCCATCTGCGAGTTGCACAGCCTTTAGCATCCCCTGTGGCGCGATCGCGGATGCCAAAACGGCCACAACCAACCCTAATCCCAATTTAGCTTTTGAGTTCGCTAACTTCATCCTCTTAAGCATGGTTGTAGTTACCCATTCTGTTTGTCTATAGGCAATATTCTCCACACCGAATCGAAGTTTTTGCTGAGAACATCGAGAGTGGCGGCTAAAAACATTAGCACTATTAATATTTCTCCACATAAACCAGGTGAACGCAACGGTTCTTTTCGAGGTCTGTATGGATTCAATTTTCTCCTAGCAGAATAGAAGAAGCATCGTTCATCATCCTTTTGCCTATCTATTGCGATGCTAGGCTTGCCCTTTTGCCAAAGATGCAAGACGTCTACAACAGACCCTAATTTTCTGGATTACATCATGCTTTCTCAGAATGCTTCTTCTCGCTCCCATTGGTTACCCTGGCTCCTCGCGATCGCAGGGTTTTGGTTGAGCAGTAACGTCGTCATTGACTTTCTCGTTATGCCGGTTATGCAAGTTTCTGGCATGACCACGCAGGCTGAGTTTGCCTCAGCTGGCTACACATTATTTTGGTCGTTTAATCGTCTGGAACTGCTGTGTGCGGCCATTCTCTTGACGGGCGTACTGGCCCTGCGTCGTCATCCTGGCGAGTTTGACATTTGCCATAGCGGTAGTCGTTGTCGCTGGGCCTTAGTCCTGGGTTTAGGACTTTTAAGCTTGACCCTGGTCGATACTTATTTGTTGACCCCCGAAATGGGGGGCATGGCGCTTTCCTTGGATGTTCTCAACAACGAGGGCGCGATCGCACCGGCAATGAACTGGCTACACGCAACGTATTGGTCATTGGAGGTGCTTAAACTTGCGAGTCTAGGTGCCATTGCAAGACTCTGTTACTTGGATTTCAGTGAGCGTGATCAGTTCACCGCTGAAATGTCCCTCTAAATCATCGACCGGGTTAAAATTCACGGCTATTGATCAACTAGCTGCGATTAATTTCCGACTTCACGATCAAAACTAGCTCCTACAGAGGTGGAGCTAGTTTTTTTTGTCTAAAATCCATGGGAACTCGACGTTGCAACCGATGTCATGTTAAGCAAGCTGGCCTATGATTAGCGCCAATAGCTTTGCTATCTACCAGAGCGGAGGAACTGAATATGAAGTTGTCACTGGCTACCATTTCACTCTTGAGTGTTGCCACAATTTTGGCAGGGTATTCCAGCGATAGTCTGGCCCAGCAACCGGTCTTGGCCCAGGAAACTGTCCCCACGCCTGAGGCAGTGGAAGAAGTGCCATTGCCTGTGGAGTTTTACAACCGGGGCATTGATCGATTTAATGCGGCAGAGTACGAACAAGCGATCGCAGAATTTGACCAAGCGATTAGTGGCCAACCCGATTACGCCGAAGCCTATATGTATCGTGGGGCCTCTTATAAGGCACTCGGCAATCTGAATGCTGCCGTGAGTGACTTTAACCAGGCCATTGACATTAATCCAGAACTGGCTAGGGCCTATGTGCTCAGAGCTGAGGTATATTACGAACTTGGCAATGCCCAACAAGCCCTCCAAGATGCCCGCGTGGCCTTGGATCTCGACCCCACACTGGGCGATGCTCGCCTTTACCAGGGCATTGTTGCTTTAGATGAGGGTGACAGTGCTGGTGCCATTGTGGACTTCACCGCTACGATTGAGCAAAATCCCACTCAGGAAGCCGCCTATCTCCTGCGAGGCTTTGCTTACGACCAGCAAGAACGGTACCCGGAAGCGATCGCTGATTTTACCTACGTCATCGACCAACCAGGAGATAATGCGATCGCGTTTATTGGTCGCGGTGCCGCTTATTATCACGAAGGTAAACTCGATGAAGCTGAGAGTGACCTCGATAGCGCCCTCCGCGTCAGTGATGAACTGCCCTATGCTTACTACAATCGCAGCTTTGTCTATGCCGCCCAAAGCCGCCCGAACCGGGCAATTGCTGACCTCGACAGGACGATCGACCTGCAGCCTAATTTTGTCCGCGCCTATCTGAATCGGGGGCTCTTACAGGCCAGTCAGGGAAATACTCAGGCGGCACTGTTGGACTTAAGCGAGGCGTTAGCACTCGACCCTAACCTGATGGAGGCTTACAAAGCCCGCGCTGACATTCAGCTGGCTCTGGGACGTGAAGATGAGGCGATCGCGGACTACAGCGGAGCCATTCAACAGCTGTCCGGCAATGCTGAGCTGTATAAGCTCAGAGGGGATGCTTACATGGCCGATAATAATGCGGCGGCGGCTTTAGCAGATTATAACGAAGCGATTTCCCTGATGCCTGACTATGCCGAAGCCTATGCTGCGCGTGGCCAGGTCTATGCTGAAACAGGCGATATTCAAAGGGCATACGATGACTTGACGTTAGTCATTTCCCTGGAAGAAGAAGCGGTTGATCCGGATGTGTTGTACACTCGCGGCCTGACCCGCAAACGCTTAGGCGATATCGCGGGTGCTAGAGCCGATCTACAAGCCGCTGCCAATCGCTATTTGGAAACCGGCGAAGCGGAAAACTACCGGATTACGCTGGTGCAATTACAGCAGCTATAAAACTGCAATGGGGCGTTATTTTCAGAACGACCGCTGGCTGACCTTGCTAGTGGGATGGTTGATCGTTTTGCTCCTTGGGACATCCCTACCGCAGCCAGTTTACGCGAGTCTACACACTTATCATGAGCACCCCGGCCAAGTGACCTATCGATCGCGTCAAAGCCTGCGCGATGATCACGATCGCTCCTGGCAGGCGATCGCCTTCAAACGTCTTCAAGGGGAAACCTTACAGGGCATCTATCTCAGGCTGGTCGGATTTCCAGGCAACGCCCTGGTTGATCGCCAAAAACCGGTCTTGTTAATGACGGCTATCGGACAACAGTGGCAGATGGCATGGGCGATCGATCCTCAAACCCAAGCCTTGCCCGATAACGTTGGGCAATATGATTTGCAGCCCGTGTTGCGCGAACTCACCACGGCTCTACCTCTCATAATGCAAATTCCGCTGCAAGATAGCACCATGGCCGAGGTCGGCGTCGCTCCGTTTGTGGTTAAAGAGTGGCTACAGGTCAAAAACACAGAGGTTTCAGCGTCGCCAATAGGATCGACTCTGCGCGAAGAGTCCCACCACTAAGCCCATTACCTGCAACTGGCTCAGTCCCACTAAGAGGGTAGGAACCCGCAGTACGTTCTTCAATATCAGAGCCAGGATTAAACAGCCAATCAATGCCCATAGGGTTGCAACATCGAGCCTTACCTGGCGAAAAAATCGCTCCATTAATATCACCGCTAAAGCACCCACGCCTCCGGCCGCGATGAGCAGTAGTAGCGTTAAGCCGATTCCTCCCGGGAGCACTTGAGTGATTCCGAGGCGCGCCAGGCCACTGATAAGCAGTAGCAAGAGGATGTCTAACAGACTAGCTAACAGGACGGTCAATAGGGCATTCTGAAGCAGAATACCCCAAGGTAGCGTCTTCAAACGCCAGAGGGGATTTCGCATCTGAACTTAGCCTTGCATACGCTTAATTATGGAGCTATCCTACTCCACTCATTTTGCGGCGCTGCCCCTGGTGGAATTTTCGCTACCGCTGGCAATGCTAATGTTCTGCCTTCACTGTCTGGTGGGCTTCATCGCTGCCAGGGTGGCCTATCGAAAAGGCGCAAATCTCAGGCCGTGGCTCATCTGGGGGATGATTGGCGGTACTTTAGCGCTGATTACCGCATGCCAAGACCCGCCTCGTCTCCCTATGCGGCAACACAACAATTCATCAGAATGAATCAGGACTGTTCCGGTTAGACAAGATGCATGGAGAGATTACGCTGGAGGGAGTTGTCCACGACTTCCCTCAGGCAAAATCCCAGCAAGTTTTTTGAATCATGGCATCCCATTTAGTCTTGCCCGATGAACACATGACCCGTAGGTTGGGCCGATGGTTAGGACGGAACCTTGAAGCTGGCACCGTCCTCCTATTGCAGGGGGACCTGGGCAGTGGCAAAACAACTTTGGTAAAAGGATTAGGCAAAGGGTTAGGCATTACCGAGGCGATCGATAGTCCGACCTTTGCCCTCATCAATGAATATTCAGAGGGTCGTATTCCTCTCTATCACGTGGATCTCTATCGCATTAACGCGGCTGAAAGCGATCGCTTATTTCTCGAAATCTACTGGGAAGGGGTAGAATACCCGCCAGGCATCATGGCGATTGAGTGGTCCGAACGGCTGCAATACTTACCGCCAGATCCGCTGCAAGTTGCGATCGCCTATCAGCAACCTACCGGGCGTGAAGTGACCTTGACCCCCTCAACGCCTGACCAGGCAAAGTTATTGGAGACCCTAACCCTCGATGCGATACTGGCTGATGAAATCTGAACCCGACGTGTACAGCATTGCTGAGCTAGAGCATGACCCAGAGGAAATTTGGGATGGTGTTCGTAACTATCAAGCCCGTAACTTTCTGCGCGCGATGCAGGTCGGTGATTTGGGCTTTTTCTACCACTCCAATACCAAGCCGCCTGGCATTGTGGGGCTCATGAAAATTATTGAAGCCGACATCGTTGACCCGACTCAGTTCGACCAATCCAGCAAATATTACGATCCGAAATCTGATCCGCAAGATCCGCGCTGGCGCACCGTGAAAGTTGGCTATGTCGAAACCTTCCAGCAACAAATCACGCTGGATACCCTCAAAGCCACCTTCAGTCCCGAGGAATTGCTGGTCGTCAAACGGGGTAACCGGCTCTCCGTGATGCCCGTGAGTGATGAGGTCGCTGCCAAAATTCTGGCCTTAGCTCATCAGTAATTGGCGACGCTCTTCAACCGTATGTCGTTACCCTAAAAGCAAACGGATGTTTGCAAGGCTGGCGGTATGGATACAGTTGCTCACAACAGAACGGCTTGGAACAAACCAGCAAAAGCCGGTAATCGCTGGTCCATACCCGTGAATTCTGAAGTCATCCAGGCTGCTCGACAAGGGCAGTGGCATGTCATTACGATCAAACTTCAGATCGGTTGTTGATCATAATTGCGGACTACGGGGTTGCTTCTCGGGTCATTAGACCCTATAGGAGAATACCTTCGACTTGAGCGGTAGAGGGCAAACTTTTGTCCCAATAACGGGTATTCGGCCTAGGATGGAGAGGTGGCCATTATTGGACTGTTCCATACCTCTACAATGACTCGAACCGTTCTTAAGTTCTCTTCAGAAGACTGCGGCATTTGTCATAAGATGTCTTTCTATGATCAAAAAGTGTCTCAAGAACTAGGGCTTGACTTTGTCGATATCAAAATGCAAGACACTGCAACCTATCGCAAATATCGCCAAGTTTTATTAGCCCAATATCCCGATAAGGCCGATATGGGATGGCCCACCTATCTGATCTGTGACGACCCTGAAGGGGATTTCAAGATTGTTGGCGAGGTCAAAGGTGGACACCCTAAAGGGGAATTTAGGAGCCGTCTGCAGACAGTATTAGCAGCAGCTTAATTGAGAAGGAAACGGAATTGCACTATAGGATGTGGTTCCGTGTTTATTGTTCCTTAATAGTGGATGGATGGTCGGGTAGCCGCATTGCTGGCTAGCTGTTGCTATTGATAGGACACTGCTTGAATTTGATTGTATACAAGATACTTCATGAAGCTTTTGGGGCTAGATGGGATCATTTGCATAGCTTCAATAAGCTCTGAATGGTTTGGGATAGTTTTGATTCAAGTATGATGTAACTTGATTTTACAGGGGGCACAATTCACGAAGAGGTTGGTGTGCAGACGGGGCTATCTACATAGCTCCAATCAGTTCTGATTCGTTTGGTGTAGCTTCTTCGGTGAAACTATGAACAATATACCTCTGGGCAGATTCTTCCTATTGGGAACAGCTTTCCTGGTACTCAGCAGTTGTGAGTCTTGGCAGCTTGGTGCATCGCGATTAGAAGACTCCCAAGCCAAACTTAAAGTAGGTGGCTCGTCCGAAGTTTATGAAGTGATCGAAATCCTCTCGGAAGGTTATGAACTGGCTAACAGTGACCGTGAGGTGACAATCGAATTTTTCCCTCCGAGCCAAAGTAGTGGGGGTATCGAAGGCGTTAAGGACGCTGTTTTTGATATGGGTGGGGTGAGTCGTGAACCCACTGAAGCTGAAATCAATTCCCAGCTGACTTATCTGCCCCTGGTCGAAACCCCGCTAGTCCTGGTTATTCATGAGAGTGTGACCGGTATCACCAACATTAATGCCGACCAGATCAAAGCTATATACAAAGGGGACATCACCAACTGGCAAGAACTGGGTGGTCCAGATGCAGACATTGTCTTGTTTGATTTCACGGAAGACGAGAATGAAAAAAAGGTACTCAGGGATACCTACCTAGGGGCTAATTTAGCAATTACCCCGGATGCGATCGTCTTTCCTGAGGATGATGAACTACTGGCAACAGCTGCTATCACTGAATTTAGCCTTGCTACGGTACCGCTAGAAGATGACTTAGCAGCATTACCCATGACTGTATTGAGCATTGATGGGGTCGCTCCCTCGATCGCGAATCTTCAATCTGGCACATACAAAATGTCGTTGCCTCTTGGGGTTGTCATTCCTCAAGAGCTTCCTAATATCACCCAGAGTTTTGTCAGTTTTATCCAAAATTCAGAGGGCCAGCAGCTCCTCCTGGAATCCAATTATGCTTTGGCTAACGCAAAAGAATAACCAATTTTGATTGATATGATTTACTGATATGTCAGGTAATCGTCGCCTCCTTAACTACGCGCAAGCCTCCCTACCCCTCAAGATCAGCCTCCCTTTCATTCTGATGTTTCTCAGCCTTTGGGTCGCAGGGGGGACGGTACTCGGGCAATATTTTTCTCATAAATTGGATGAGAAACAGCAAGCGCGGGCTAAAGAACTCGCGGCTCTCGTAGAGCGAGAAATCGTCCAGAAGATGTACACCCTGAGGCGCGATGCCCGGATCTTGTCGACTAAGAGCCTGATTGCTCAACACATTGCCGAGCAAGATGAAATTGGGCTGAAGCAAGACTTGCTGCCTTTAAAGGCGATTCTGCAGACCGACATTATTAAAGTGGTTAACCAATACGAACGTGTTCTGTTTGACTCGCGGCAACCCACGTTAAAAATTGCGCAAATCCAAGCTCAGAAAGCGATTGCTCTTTTGCTAGCAGGCTCAGACGTCTCGACTATTGTTTCTTCTGACGGTGCAGCCCCTCCCGTGTTGATCGGGACCGCTCCGATGAAAAACCAGCAAGGGGTCATCGGTGGAATTTTACTCGGCACAGCTTTAGGGGATGAGTTGCTGGCTCAGATTAACGAGTCGCTTCAAGAAAACTTGATCGTGCTTGAGGATGGCCAAGTCGTGGCCTCCACGTTACCCGCCGATGCCGAGACTCCAGCTTGGTCAGAGTTTCAACCGGAGTCACAGTTTATCAAAATAGGGGAGCAAACTTTTTTAGCGCAAGCCGTTCATCTAGAAGGTTTAGATGAGTCCCATTACAATCTAATTCTGCTGATTAATCGAGCCCCGATCGCGCAGGCCAAAGCCACGCTCTGGGTCTTTATTTTAGTCATGGGCTTGTTAGGTGGTACCTTGACTATCCTCGGGAGCTACTGGGTCGCGCGGAAAGTAGCCGATCCGATTCAAGGCATCACCACGATCGCCCATAAAGTGGTGGACGAGGGGGACTTCCAGTTACAGGCTCCTGTGGAAACTCCCGATGAAATTGGGCGCTTAGCCAAGGCCCTGAACCAACTGATTCGCTGGGTTGCAGAATACACGCATGAGCTGGAGGTTGCCAGTCAAACCCTGGAATCTAGAGTGCAGGATCGCACCCGTGAACTGGCGGATACTCTGCAAGAGTTGCAGGAAACTCAAGCCCAACTGATTCAGACAGAGAAAATGTCGAGCTTGGGGCAAATGGTGGCCGGAATCGCCCATGAACTCAACAATCCCCTCAGTTTTATTCAGGGTAATATCCCACCCTTAAATGAATATTTTCAAGACTTATTAGATTTAATCGAAACCTACCAGACTGAGTATCCCCAACCCTCAGAAACCATTCTTGCCAAGCAAGAACAGGTCGATTTAGAGTTCATGATTGCGGATCTCAAAAAGCTCCTGGATTCGATGAAGATAGGTACACAACGGGTCCAGGATATTGTTATTTCGCTGCGGAATTATTCCCGGTTGGACGAAGCGACGATTAAGGATGTCGATATCCATGAAGGGATTGAGAATACGCTACTGCTTCTCAATCACCGCATTAAGCATGAAGTCGAGGTGATTAAAGACTATGGTTGTCTGCTGCCTATCAGATGTTCACCAGCGCAGATGAATCAGGTGTTCACGAACATTATTGCGAATGCGCTAGATGCCCTCCTTGAGGGCGATATGGAGCCCAAGCAACTGTTCCTGACAACGCGATCGCACAGCGAAAAAGAAATTCAAATCAGCATCCGCGATAACGGTTGTGGAATTCCTCCTGAGATCAAAGATAAGATTTTTGACCCCTTTTTCACGACCAAGGGCATCGGCAAAGGCACAGGGTTAGGGTTAGGCATCTGTTTCAAAATCATCCAGCAGCACAAAGGTACTCTGGAGGTTCATTCTGAGGTTGACAAAGGCACGGAGTTCTTGATCACGCTTTCGCATGATGCATTGCCTCTAGAACCTGAAGTTCAGTCCACACTAGCCGTTGCTTCGCGATAAGCACACTGCTTATCCATACGGTTCGGTGCATGCCGATGACTGCATGGGGGGCAGCAAGCGAAGGAAAGGAACCAGGGAGATACGGGAAACAAGCACCCGGCTTAAGTTTCTGACGCCGACGATGAGCCCCCAAAACTTGGCGTTAAAAAGGCAACGAGGAAGCCGATCGCAAAGCCAGTGATGTTGCGCACCAAGGGCAACCAATCGCTCGTGCGGGTCACGACAGGACCAATCCCAAACGCAACAAACAAGATGCCCCAGAGCGGCGAAAAGATCAGCACCCACTGCCAAGCGATGATCTGCCCTTCCTTACGAGGATGAGCGGCGAATCCACAGACCAGGCCACCCACGATAGAGGTCACGAGTGTCAGAATCCACTGCTCGCGGGGTAGACCGGGAACCACAGCGCAGCCGCCACGGCGCAGGCAAGTTTCGATGGAGCCCAAAGCATCCAGAATGGCGCGGTCTTCGCCATTGTCGCGGACAAAGAACTGATTGCCATAGCGCGTCTGCAGCTCAATCCAGAATGTCCGTGGCAAAAAATCGTAGAGGGCATCGCCCACACTGAAGTTGAGCAAATTGCCGCCCCTCGGATCAGCCACCAGCATGACGCTACGATTATCCAGCCCCCAAAAATCTTTCACAGCTCTACCCGGCGTCTGGTCATACTGAGTCAGGACGCGCAGTTTCCAGCCGCTCTCATCTTCAAAGGCTTGTAAGTCCTCGTTCAGTCTCTCTTCTTGGGCATTTGTTAGCGACTTTGCCAGATCTATCACTAGCGTTGGCTCATCGGGTAGGAGATCAGGATTGTTATAGGCGATCGCAGTTGGGGTGGCAAACGACCAACAACAAACGCCTACCCACAGAGCTAACCCCCATTTCAGAAACTGTCTTGCAGCCAAGGATCGCGTCAAAATACCCATAGAGCGTAGCACCGTTCCGTTAAGTGATTGAATGTAAAGATCTAAAGCGGAGACTTTAATCTATGTGTCTCTTTGTTTCTAGATGTTTAATCATTCTAAGGGATCAGGTCTAGGTACGCTGCCGTCACTACTTTCCGAAGTCTCTGTGTTAGCCACTGGATATGCCGTCGAAGGGGTTAAATCAATTTCAACTGTTTTGCCTGAGGGCAGCTCAGGAAGTGGCGCGGGCGATTCTTCTGGGACTGCAGACGCGGTCCGTTGAGCAAATCGACTGGGTTTATGAGGCGGCGATCCTGTGGCCGTGTCTTGATTGGTGCTGCGGGCGTTGAGGGGAGAGGGTGAACCCGATGAGGATAAGCGACGGCGATCGCGATTATGAGGCTGGGTAAAGTTTTTCCAGGCAGCCCGGACACCCACCATCAAGCTCCGAGTGCCGACATGAACCCGTTTTGCCTGGTGACGAACAGTATTCACACTTTGGTCAACCTGTTGCGCAACGCGGCTGGCATTCTGGACACCATCGGTCATATCGTCGGTCAGCTCAGTAATTTCTAAACTCGTGAGGCGGATGGACTCCAAGGTCGGAGGCAGTTCGCGACTGAGCGTGTCACAGAGCTTCTCGACACTCCGGGCAGCTCGACCTAACTCCCTCACCGCAGGCAACAACGCGACTAATACTGCTGTCAAACTCACGGACACCAGCAGAAAGGAAAGTGCTAGCCAGAAAAGAGGGTCAATCACAGTACAGCACTCAGGTCAGTCTTCTTAGTCTTCATAATGAGAAGGGGAATTCGCTTCGTTACCCGCTAACGTCGAGTACTCCCGCTCGGTGGCATCCTGACCCGCTGCGACCGCTTCTCGTAGGCGTGTCAAAGTTTGCTCCCAGTTGCGTAGCGTTGTGGCCGATAGGCGATCGGTCTGAAGTTGTAAGGAGGTGGCTAAGTCCTCAACTAATTCCGGTAAAGCATCTGCTGATTTCCGTAGGAACTGGCGGGTTTCTCTCCCTGTTCGGGGGGCCACCAAGATGCCCGTGACAGTACCAATCACGGTACCGAGCAATACCCCTCCTAAAAACGCCCCTGATTTCTTGTCTGCCATGGTGTTAAAACTCCTTGACTAATCACGCAATCGGCTTATCCTTGGTTCCAAAACTCCCAAACAGCACTTTATCAAAATAAAGGATTATCGAATCCGTAAGAGTTTACGTCGCCGTCGATTGCCCCGTTGCAACAGCCGCAGGGCTACCAGTGCCAGGGAGAAAATCTTTTGCAGTTTTTGCATCTGATATTCGAGACGAGCATATCGTTCACGCAGGGAAGACGTGGCTTGTTGGCCTCGTAAAATCAGCTCGGGCGTAATCTCAGGATCCAACGCTCGATGGGTGTTGCGTTCCCAGGAGGCGATCGCGATAGCTGCCGCAGTCAGTGCTCGCTTAAACAACCAAATGCGCCAAGCGACGTAGAACCCTAACAGGGCAATTACGATGTTGAGACTGATAACAAGCTGTATCACGAACGTTCCAGCACAAAATATAAGTTTAAACCGATATTGCTATTTTCCTGGTTGTTTACGTCACGATCTGACCATGACAATGGCGGCGCGATCGCACAGACATGGCAGTGGTCCGACCGAATCCGCATGGCTAAACCTCATGAGGAGAAATCGGTGATATCTGCCGAGACGCCACATGTCGCGTCTCTCAATCGCGTTGCTCAATGAGGGGATGGTTAGCATTCAGATCGCAAGCCAGGGCGTTGTCAGCCCGGCATCCTGAGCCAGTGTCTCGCATCCAGAGCACGGCAGGAAAATTGTGAGGGCCACATTACAGCGATCGCGTTAGCCATAGGGAATGAGTTTGATACCCCAGCTTGCGATAGAGTGCGATCGCGGCGGCATTATCGGCAAAGACCTGCAGGCCAATTTGGCGATCACCACGCCCGCGACTCCAATCATGGGCCGTTTCTAACAACGCTGTGGCGATACCCTGCCGCCGATGCTCTGGTAAAACATATAACACCAAAACATAGCTTTGGCGCTTGCCATGCTGCTGATCAATCGCATTCCCCAGCCACAAACAGGCGATCGTATGGGGTGGTTCGTTCTCGGTCTCGACCCACCATAGGGGCGTCTCGGGCGACAAATGTTGATCCACAGTGGCCGCTAAATGATCAAACGTTTGCGTCCCTGCCAGTTCTGCATACGTCTTGCCAAGGAATTTGACGAGCAGCGATCGATCCAGCCCTGACCCCTGTCGCAAGTGATAACCAGGCACCGCAAACGTCATGCCGTTGACCCTAGCCGATAGCGTTAGACATTCCTGGCAAGAGTCCAGACACCTCACGTGACATCTCACGATTCGCAGTTGCTTCAGGCTCAACTGCTGAGTCTTGAGGCTGGACTGTGCCCACCGTATCCTCGATGGGAGCCGGAGCCAGCATGTCACTCGGCAAGAAGATGCGCGCACTCACCGCAACCATCGCGATCAGAAACGTGAGCACAATTAAAAAAGGAGCAATGTAAGACCGGAAGAAAGCCATAGTACCTGGGGAATGGATGAAGGACAGGGGGAGGGTGAAGGGTAGGGGGTTGGGAGTAGAGCGTCGA
This sequence comes from Cyanobacteria bacterium J06639_14, assembly GCA_039818605.1. Lineage (GTDB taxonomy): Bacteria > Cyanobacteriota > Cyanobacteriia > Phormidesmidales > Phormidesmidaceae > SIO1E4. The sequence goes on from JBCBTQ010000011.1 coordinate 28,833, forward strand.
GGGTGAAAGTAACACCGCAGGGTTAAGACGGGGCTGTCGTGTTTCCTAGCCTTACCCACTCGCGACCACTCGCCACTACCGCCCTACTACCGTACTACTCTCTCCTAACTGCCATCCACCCTTTCACCGATATCTTCCAGCCCTGGTCGGGGCATTGGTTCGATGCGGGCTCGACTCAGTTGGCGCAGCCATAGACTGCCTAAGACGGCAATGATCAGTCCTAACCATCCAACGCCGGTCTGAAATAGTAAAAAGCCACCGACGGCAAACATGCTGCCAAACAGGAGTCCAATGGCGGCTAGCACCTGCTGAAGTTGGAGGATGAGGTTTTGCTTGGGAGCAATGCCAGGATGATGCAATTGGAGTTTGAGGCCCTGAGCGGTGATCGTTAGATAGTGAATCGGGGGTTCGCCAGCGCGGATACGTTGCGGATTCCAGCCAGGGCCACCCGGCTGTATTTGGCGATAAAAGCCATCCAATGTTGCAGGACTTTCGGGTGGTGTGACAAACATAACCCCGATCCAAATCAGCGTAGTCGTGCCCGCAATGACCAACAACCGCTGCCCAAAGTCACTCACCTGTAGCAAGGGTAAGTGGCTTTGAATGAACTCCAGAGATGACCAGACTGGGTTCTGAGGACTTGCATTGGCCGGAATGGGCATCGTGAGCAGCCCAAAGAAGAAACCGGCCATCATCGAGGAGAGTTCTGCGGCTGCGTTGATGCGCCACCAGAACCATCGCAGAATGAGGACCAATCCAGGCCCCGTCCCGATCGCAATGACCAGCCGAAAAATGGTGGTGACATCATTGACGGCAAATGCCGCGATCGCGCCCAATACTGTGACCAATGTGGAGGCGGCTCTGCCAGCTAAGACCAGTTCTTCTTCTTCCGCATCAGGATGAATAAAGCGAGCATAGAGATCGTTGGTGAGATAAGAGGCTCCCCAATTAATGAGGGTCGATACCGTGCTCATAAAGGCTGCGATGAGAGACGCGACGACGAGTCCCAGGATCACCGGGGGTAAAAAATCGAGCATGAGTTTGGGGTAGCCTAATTCGCGATCGCCCAAATCTGGATATACCACCAGGGCCACCAGGGCCACCACAATCCAGGGCCACGTCCGGATCACATAATGCAAGATGTTGAAAAACCAGGCCGCCTTCTCGGCTTCCGCTTCCGTCTTCGAAGCAGCTAGCCGTTGAATAAACTCCCCGCCGCCATCGCTGCGACGAAATGCCCACCACTGTAAGCCGATGTAGGCCAGGAAGGTATTCACGGAAATCCCGGCAGTTTCACTCCAGTTGAGTCGCCCCGCCTCCAAATGAATGGGCACTAAGGCGAGGGTGTCGGGGCCAAATTGGGTGTTGATTTGGTCGATGAGGGCTCCCATGCCACCGATATGGGCGATCGCCGCGACGGCTACCACAATGGCTCCGAACAGCGCTAAGAAAAACTGAAAAAAGTCAGTAGCAACGACTCCCCATAATCCTGAAAAGCCAGCATAGACAAGGACAAATAGGCTGACTCCGATGACGCTCCAGAGCTTGCCCTGATCACCGGGGTCAATGCCCAAGCTCTCCCAAAGCTGTAGTGCGGTCACGACTTTTACCATGGCTAACATGGCGTAGCCAATGCCGATGCAGTTGATGGGGACAGCAAACAAAAAAGCCTTGAAGCCTCTTAACGCTGCCCCCATGCGCCCGCCGTATCGCAGTTCTGTCAGTTCGGCGTCCGTGACGATCTCCGATCGCCGCCATAAGCGGGCAAACACATAGATCATCACGACATGGGCAATGCCAAAGCTCCACCATTCCCAATTCCCCGCAATGCCTCGTGTCCCGACAACCCCAGCAATGTAGAGGGGCGTATCAATCGAGAATGTCGTGGCGGCCATACTGGTTCCAGCCAACCACCAAGGTAGCGATCGCCCCGACACAAAAAAGTCGGCGAGGGATCCAGAGGCTTTGCGAGAGAGGTAAAGCCCCAGCCACAGGGTCATTACTAGATAGGTGAGAACAATCAGCCAGTCGATCCAAATCATGCCCAGGAACACCAGAACTATGGGGCCATCTTCTCACAGGGTGGGAGGGGAGGGTGGAAGGGTGGGGAGTGGAAGGGTAGGAGGGTGGAAGGGTAGGAGGGTGGAGGGTCAGGTGTAACAATCGCAGTAGAGACACGACATTTCGTGTCTCCCCACAACCGACTAATAGGAGGGAGAGGGAAGCGGGTCGGGGGTCGAGGGTAGCGGGTCGAGGGTAGAGGGTGGAGTCGAGGGTCAGGTGTAACAATCGCAGTAGAGACACGACATTTCGTGTCCCCCCACAACCGGTTAATAGGAGGTCGAGGGTCGGGAGTCGAGGGTCATGAGTCGAGGGTCAGGTGTAACAATCGCAGTAGAGACACGACATTTCGTGTCTCCCCACAACCGGTTAATAGGAGGTAGAGGGTCGGGAGTGGATAGAAGATAACCACCGCAATGTGGCGACGCGACATGTCGCGTCGCTCCGCTCACCATTGACCTATTCTTCTTCGCCGCCAAACCCGCCATCGGCCTCATCGGGCCACAGCAAGCGCACGGCCAGGATGGCGAATCCGATCGCGGCAGTGGCTTTAACCAAGCGGGTGGGCAGCAGTTGAGCGGTGCCTTGCCCCAGTAAGGCTCCTAACAAACTAGCCAACAGCAACGCTCCAGCGGTGCCTAGAAAGACCGCACGGGGATGTTTGGAAGTGCCTCCCAACGCGATCGCTGCTAACTGGCTTTTATCGCCCAGTTCAGATAAAAAGACCGCAGCGAAGCTTAAGCCCAACAGTTGCCAATCCATGAATGCTGTTTTCCCACTAAATATTGATAACGTCCCACAAGAGCCAAACCGTGATGATCAGCAGCATGGCACCGGCTGATGTATCCAGGGTTTTAGGGGAGACTCGGCGCGCGAGCCACTGTCCTAACGCCACGCCGATGAGGCTCGTCAGGACGAGTGCCGTGCCGGCTCCTAAAAAGACGACCCACGGATTCCCTGATTCCGCACTCATGAGTAAGGTCGCGACCTGCGTTTTATCGCCTAATTCAGCCAGGAAGATCGCGCCAAAGGTCGAAACAAAAACGCGCCAAAATCCGTTGCTAGCGGCAGTGTGAACAGAATCGGCTTCTGGAGACGATGGCGACTGCGAGGCGTTCTGAGAATTTTTAGCAGTATCAGGCGGGGTGGTTACAGATTCAGACACGTGACTCACAAATACGGGGCGCTCAGTAGCTTGCTTTTCATATTTCTTTCATTATCTAAAAACGTCGTCCGTGTGGCAATGGTAGTGAGCCCAGATCGCTGGGGGGAGGCATACGGGAACCGGATGGGCGATCGCGATCGCGGCTGACTGGATATCTGCATGCGTGACTCAGTGACTCACTCGCTATCTTGACTCATCGTCTACTGCCTGAGTGAATTGAGCCAACTCGTCGCTCTGATTGCCATAGACGCCTTCAATTTGTTGCTGACAGCAGGCGATCGCAAAATCATTCAGTTCGTCGGGGGTGATGCCAAACATTTGCCCGAACGTGTCGGCCTGAACGCGGCAAAAGCGCGGTCGGGTTGCGTAAATACGGCAGCGGCGCGTGTCGGAGTCGTAATGGATACACCAGCCATCTTCGCCCACCAGGCTGAGATAGTGGGTGAGTTCGGCGGACGTGAGATATTGATCGAGATCGGGGCGATCGCGCGGATCCAGATGACAACACGCACCACAACCCTGAATACATTGCCAAGTCGCCATAGAAGCCCCCCAAAGTTGACAGCCTTAGAATTTTGTAAAGTTAGTTAAATTTGAGTTCCCGAAACCATATAAAATAGCGCACATGCCTGGTTCGGGGCGATGACTCATTTCTCGGTTTGGGAGGATCCATGGAGCTTATTACCAATCTTTTCGGTGGCATTAACTTTGAACTGGTTGCTCAGCTCACAATGCTGGCAATGATTGTTATCTCTGGACCCGTGATTGTCTTTCTGCTCGTGGCCCGAGGCGGCGATCTGTAGAGTCCGTGATCAGGCTAACAGCCTTGCTGTCTTGGCATTGTAGCTTGAGAAATCGTGTTCAGGGTTGGGGGTGGCATTGTTGGCTTACGCCTACGTTTGTATTATCCGATGTGTAAACGTTGCGGCGTTTCAATGCCATACCCCTGTAAATAGTCCACGCCAATTTTCTGCAGACAGTCTCGGGTAGCGTCATCTTCGACTGATTCAGCAATGGTTTGCAGACCCATCACGTGGCTAATGTTGTTGATCGACTCAACAATTGACTGGGCTGTGCGATCGGTCGTGATGTCTTGAATAAACTCACCATCGATTTTGATGTAATCAACGGGTAGGACTTTCAGGTAGCCGAAAGATGACATGCCACTGCCAAAGTCATCCAGGGCGAAGCGACAGCCTAATGCTTGAATTGAGGTAATGAAATTTACGGCCTCGGCTAGATTCGAAATAGCCGATGTCTCGGTAATTTCAAAGCACAGTTGCGGGGCAATGCGGGGATTGTTTTGCAGTTGGGTTCGTAAAAAGGTCAGGAAGGCTTCGTTGGTGAGGCTGGATCCGGATAGATTCAACATGTACGACACCAATGTTGGCTCGAATTCCTGTTGGGTAGCCATCAGGTGATTCAGGAATCGTTGGATGACCCATCGATCAATCTGCAGCATCAGGTTGTAGCGCTCGGCTGCGGGCATAAAGGCATTGGGGGGAATTAAGGTCTCTTCGTTGTCGATCATGCGTAGGAGGACTTCATACTGCTCCGTCGCGTGATGGTTAGGGAGCTGTTGGGTGGCAACGATGCGCTGCAGATAGAAGCAAAACTGATCATGCTCTAACGCATGACTAATCCGGACACTCCATTCCCGTTCCAGCCGCTGGCGCGTGACATCCTCATCGTCTGCTTGGTAGACATAGATGCGATTGCGGCCCCCTTCCTTGGCGGCATAACAGGCGGCATCGGCGGCACTCATGATATCGGACAAATCGGCTGCTCGATAGTTGATGGCGACCAGGCCAATGCTCACGCCAATGCTAAAGGTGCGTTGTTCCCACACAAAGCGAAAGGCCTGCAACGCTTCGCGCAGGTTATTAGCAATGATTTCAGCCCGTTTGAGGGAGCAGCCTTGGAGCAGGATGCCGAATTCGTCACCCCCTAAACGCGCTAGACAGTCGGATCCGCGTACGCGCGATTTGAGTAACAGGGCGACCTGGCGCAGCAGTTCATCCCCTGCCAGGTGGCCAGAGGTATCGTTGACGATTTTGAACTGATCTAAATCGAGATAGCACATGACATGCTCTTGGCGATCATCCATGCGAACACTGGTCAGGGCTTGGATGAGCGCCTGTTCAAACTGCCGACGATTCACCAGTCCCGTGAGCGGATCATGGCAAGCTTGCCACGATAGCTGGCGGGAGAGGTTGCGGGCTTCGGTCACGTCGCGGAAGACGGTGACCACGCCGAGGAGGGTATTGTGCCGATCGCGGATTGGAGCAGCCGATTTACTCACCGCAAATTCACGCCCATTGGACGATACTAGGATGAGCTTTTCTACCGTCAGGGTGGCTTGTGGATTCTCAAGCACCAAATTCACTGGATTTAAGGCGGGTTCTCGGGTTTCTTCATCCAGCAGCGTCACCACCTCTTGAATTAAGTGATCGTGAGCGGCTTCGGTTGACCAGCCGGTGAGCTGTTCGGCGATCGGATTGCAGTATTGAATACGGGCTGCCGCATCGGTGGTGATGACAGCCTCGCCAATGGAGTGGAGGGTGACCTGAGCTAACTCTTTCTCATGAGCCAGTTCAGCCAAAATTTGATCACGTTCGGTCTCTAGTTTTTTCTGTAAGCTGATGTCCTGAACCACCGCAATGAAATAGCGGGGCTCGCCCGTCTCCGATCGCACCAGTGTGACCGTTAACTCCACCCAAATACAGGTTTGATCGGGGCGAATATAGCGCTTCGCCATGATAAAAGAGGGGATATCGCCCGCCAATAATTGCTGTTGGTAAGCCAGTTCAACGGCGAGGTCCTCGGGATGGGTGATTTCTTGGAAGGTTTTACTCAAAAGGCCAGTTTCGGGATAGCCGATAATACCGATCAGGCGTTGATTTGCCTGCAGTAGCTTGCCCTCCAGGCCCACCTGGGCAATGCCGACAGCGGCATACTCAAAGGTGGCGCGGAACCGTGCCTCACTATCTTGTAAGGCGAGTAACGTCGCCTGGCGCTGCTCCACTTCTTGTTGCAGGTCTTGATTGGTTTGTTCGAGATGCGTTTGCGTTTTTTTCAGTTGGGTGACGTTTCTTGCAAAGCCAATCAGGCCAACGCTTTGACCTTGCGCATCGCAAACAGGTGCCTTCGTGGTTAGAAAGTCAGCCATCTCGGTATCAGAAATGGGCATGGACTCCTCAAAGGTGGTAGCTTCTCCGGCTTCTAGAACCCGCTGATCATCGGCCATGATGGTTGCCGCAAAATCAGCGGGGAAAATGTCTTGATCGGTGCAGCCAATCAAATCTTCAACCGGTTTGCCAAATAGCTGGGCGATCGCTTGATTGACCAACTGATATCGACCTGCCAAATCTTTCACAAAAATAGGATCGGGCGTGGAGTTAATCACGGTTTCCAGAAGAATGTTATTCTCAGCCAGGGCTTGTTGGGCCCGCTGCATGGCAGTGATATCAACAAAAGTCAGCACTAGGCCCCCGACTTGCTGATTATCTAAGCGATAGGGGTAAATGCGCATGAGCAGATGCTGATCCGCATCAACCCGCTGGACTTCTTGCTCCAGGAAATGATTGTGGGTGAGTACCGCGTGCAATTGCTCCGGCAAATTCGGGACATTTAAGGTGTGGGCCAGGTGGGTGAGGGGACGACCGACATCGTTATAAACCAGCGCAAAGATCTGCGTGGCGGCGGGGGTAAACTTGCGGACACAGAGCTCTTTATCTAAGAAAATAACGCCGATATTAGTGGTTTGTAGCAGGTTATCGATATCGTTATTCAGCTCGGTTAAGTCTTGAATCTTAGACTGATACTCGGCGTTGACGGTGTACAACTCCTCATTCACCGATTGCAGTTCTTCATTGGTGCTTTGGAGTTCTTCATTCGAGGCGATCAGTTCCTCATTGGTTGCCTGCTGTTCTTCATTGGTTGTTTCGAGTTCTTCAATGGTGGCTTGCAGGCTTTCGCGGGTTCTTTGGAGTTCGGCTTCCAGCTCCAAAACATGCTGTAGCGTGGCTTGTTCCAGATTCTCGGCTTGGATAAGTTCCGTCGAGGCGGTTAGAGAATGCTCTTCGGGCTGCAGCAACACCACAAAAAAGTCTTCGACTAAACGGTTACCCTGCTGAAAGGTCACCCGCAGGCTGACCTTGCTGGGGCCTGCATCAGAATCCAGGGTGATGGCGCTGTAATGTACCATTCCCTGGGTTTTTCGAGCCTGGTTCAGCGCGGTGCTCAGCGGTAATTGGAGCGGCAGAGCCACCATTTTGATAATTTCATTGCTGACCGGACCATTCGGTGGCGGCAAAATCAGGGGCGTCGCCCCAAAGGCGTGGATCATCTGTCCCCGCTCATTCACGATCAGGCAGCAGCCTTGTTGTTCGGCCAAGAGGAAGCGAAACGCTTCCTGTAAGCGAATGTCGTTGCCAAAATTAGACGCAGTTTCTGGTGCATGGGCTAATAGCTCCGGGGCGATCGCGGCTGGCGAAGCCATTTGTACCGTCGCGAGTCCTGAGGCCAGTCGCACATTACGGCGTTTTTCGTAGAGCTTGAGGCGGCGATCGCGCACGATAAATTCATCTTCGAGGTCACCCAAATTTTCGGATTCTCCTAAGAATAAGGTGCCGTTGAGGACCAAAGAAAAATGCAGACTCCGGAGCACTTGCTGCTGGAGACCCGGCTCCATATAAATCAGCACATTGCGGCAACTGACTAAATTCATGCGACTAAAGCCAGCATCTTTGAGCAGGTTGTGGGGCGCAAACACGATCATCTCGCGGATAGGGCGGATGATTTCGTAGGTATTCTCTTTCCGAATAAAGTAGCGTTGCAGGCGGCGCTCGGAGACCTCATTGGCAATACTGGCGGGATAGACACCCAGAGCCGATTTTTCCAGGCAATGGTGGGCAATATCGGTGGCGAAGATTTTGGCGTGAACGGGTTTGTCTTGGGCGGCGGCGACCTCATCCACCAAGATAGCCATAGAGTAGGCTTCCTCGCCGGTCGCGCAGGCGGTTACCCAAATCCGCAAGGGGTTCTCGCTCGACATCTGTGCGACTAAAGGGGGCAGAATCTCAGTTTCCAGAAACTCCCAGGCTGCGGGATCCCGAAAGAAGCGGGTGACGGAAATGAGCAAATCATTTTGCAAAAGCTGCCGTTCTTCGGCGGATGTTTCCAAGACGGTGAGATACCGACTCAGTTCTTGGAAGCCCGCAATCAAACATCGTCGCTGGATCCGGCGACTCAGGGTGCTGGCTTTGTATTGATTGAAGTTAATGCCTTCATGGGCGGCTAAAAGCTGAAGGATGTGTCGTAGCTGGCTGGTTTGCACATGGACAAAGGGAGCCGCCTGCTGAAACGACTGCCGTTCGTTGGGGTTCCGTACCAACTGATAGACGAGCTGAGCCAGCTCGCTCGTAGCCAGGCTGCGGTCAACCATCCCCGTCGCGATCGCGCTCTGGGGCATGCCATCAAACTCAGCGGTGGATGGATCTTGGGCGAGGGTGATGCCACCCGCATTCTGAATGGCCTGAATTCCCCGACTGCCGTCGCTGCCAGTACCCGACAGCACAATCGCCAGGGTGCGATCGGCACAGTCTTCGGCCAGCGATGTAAAAAAGAGATCAATGGGGAAATTGGGATGGCTGCCTTTCAGGCGATCTTGCTTGGTGAGGTGGAGCTTGCCGTCAGAGGCCAGCAGATTTTGACCGGGTGGAATTAAATAAATTGAGTTGGGCGCTAAGGCCATGCCGTCTTCGATCCGATAGATGGCCATGCGCGTACAGCGCCCCAGCAGTTCGTTCATCAGGCTTTTGTAATCAGGCGAAAGATGCTGAATGATCACAAAAGCCGCCCCGCTGTCTTGGGGCATATGGGCAAAAAAGTCTTCTAAGGCCCGCAAGCCACCGGCTGAAGCGCCAATCCCGACTACAAAAAAATGATTGTGTTCAGCCTCCAAGGGGGGTGCTTGATCCGGTGTCTCGGGTCCCCCTTCTGCCGTATCTAAGTGGGGGGAGGATTGAGCAACTGAGTCGGTGGATGCAGGGCGACTGGAGGGAGCACGATCGCGGGTCATGGTTTTCTCAATATTGAAGGTTTTTAGACCCCTCAGCCCCAACTTTGAGGACTTTAGGGGGCTTGCAGCAGCTTTACAAGGTGACGCGATAGTTTGCTAGCCGTGTCAGCCTTTGCAGAACCTAATGAAGTTGTTGCTGGCGTTGGTTTATTGCTTCTAGAAAGGCTATGCCCATAACTCGTTTCATCTAACTGACAACAACAGAAATGAACTGAATTTTGCCAATTTAAGTTGATATCCTCGGAATTCTCTCTATAACCCAACTGTCTAGCTCACGTTACCATCTCGAATAGGCAAAATTTGTGCAGATAATTTCTAGACTAGGAACACAGAAGATCAGTATGAAAAACTACTTAGGGTATCCGTAAAAACTCGCTAGCGAGCAGCTTGAAAATCATGTGAATGCTTGGCTTTCACCGATTCTTCACAGATCCTCAACTTTGCACCAGGGTACCCAGAATTTAATCGGATATGCGTGCAATGCTGATGATTTTTGAATAGAGATTATCAAATACTTTAACAAGTAATACCGTTTTAATGAGTCGTCGCTATACATCACGAATCAATCGAGGTACGTGGTCCGGTGTCCTGGCCAAAATGGGTGGCTGTTAGGAGACTTCCAGAAATAAAAGTACCCATGCTTTGGTGCGTTGCGCTGCGATAATACAGACCGTCGGATGGGCACGGACAAAGCCCGTGCCCATCAGTCAAGACCATGCTGTCGATGGGCACACTTCGTTTTGCCCATCCTACAGAACTTTGCCCGTGCCCATCAGTCAAGACCATGCTGTCGATGGACACACTTCGTTTTGCCCATCCTACAGAACTCAAGTACAGCCATGTTTCTCGTCCTCCCCTTACCCAGGGGAGGTGCCGTAGGCGGCGGGGTTCCAGCCGCTCCGCTGGCGATCGCCCCCCCGATAGTCCTCCTTGCCAAGGGGGACAGGAGTCATCGACCGGATGCAATGACAGCGGGAGGGCAAGCTTCCAAGGCTGAGATGCGGAAAGAAATTAAATTTACAGAATAATGCGTGCTCTGAAGTTCCCCTGAATTCCTTAACGTGCGGGCAGACCACTGGTGGTCTCCAACCCATTTCAATGGGTTTCCCCAGTTAGCCCGCAATTAATTCGCGGGCGGTTTGACGCTCAATCACAGCGAGCGTTGACCTCAGGCGCGGTTGAGAGCCGATGTCTCACGCGGAGACATACTACGCGATCGCACCAGCCTCAAGTGCGATCCTCCTAATAATGAAGAGGGTGGCTGGGTTTTTGGGTTGGGTGCCGTGGGTCATCTCGCGACGGGTGGGGAATTCCGAATTCCGAATTCCGAATTCGCCAACAACATCTGTACCTCGACCCCAGCCTCCGGCGGCGTATTTATTCGGCGATGTCTCCCAAATCCCGTGATGCTTGCATGGTTGGCGACGGATTAAGGTGGCTGACATCGACGAGGATAGCGAGCGATCGCACAAAGGTGCCAGATTCATCATGCTCCGAGGTGGCGGATAGCAAGACATCCCGGATGCTGCCGTCCTTACACACCCACTGATACGGCACATTGAGACACATCCCAGTCTTAAAGTATTCTGGCAGGACAACCTCAACTGCATATTGGTGGGACTCTGGTGTCAAAAACTCGGTGGATTGGCGACCAATGACCTCACTGCGTTCATAGCCAAAGGTGCTGAGCCAGAGGTCACTAACACTGATGATTTCACCAGCGGCATTGATGGAGTGCAACAGGGCCGGGGTGCTTTGATAAAGCTGCCGATAGCGAGCTTCGCTTTCGTGGAGTTGTGCCTCGGCCTGTTTGCGATCGCTAATATCAATCACTGACCCCGACATGCGAATGGGGTTGCCCGCGTCATCCCAGAGGGCTTGGGCTGTATCCCGAATCCACACATAGTCGCCGGTTTTAGTGCGCATCCGATATTCGGCTTCGTAGGGTGTGCGATGTTGAAGATGGTTATTATGCAACTCCCAGACCCGCTCCAGGTCGTCTGGGTGCACGCGGTCCTCCCATTCTTTGAGCAAATCATGCATTTCAGGGTCTTCGTAGCCCAGAATTTGCTTAAACCGTGATGACATCACGTTATCGTCGGTCAGAATATTCCAGTCCCAAATACCACCGCCAACGCCCTGCACCACCAGGGCATAGCGTTCTTCACTGGCTTTCAATGCGACTTCGGCTTGTTTGCGATCGCTAATATCCATAATCGATCCCGCCATGCGCATGGGATTTCCCGTTTCATCCCAGAGGGCTTGCGCTTTGGCATGAACCCAACAGTAGTCACCAGCTTGGGTGCGCAAACGGTACTCGATGTCATAGGGAAGGCGTTGCTGCAGATGGGTTTGTATCGCCTCAAGGACCCGCTCCTGGTCATCGGGATGGATGTAGGTTGTCCAATCCTCAAACGTACCGGGCAGCTCATGATCCTGACACCCCATAATTTGCTTGCAGCGGGGCGAGAGATAGATCTCGTTGGTGCGGACATTCCAGTCAAAGATGCCAGTGCCACTGCCCTGCACAGCCAGCATGAAGCGCTCTTCACTAGCCTGGAGGTCGGCTGTACGCTCAGCAACCCGCTGTTCCAATAATTCATTGGCCTGCTGTAAGCCTGCTGCCGCCTCGCGCGCCTGAGTTTCAGCCTGCTTCAGGCGGTCAATATCGACAATCGTAATCACCGTTCCGTCATAGACTTGCGGCGCTGACCGATACGGATAAATGCGCAATAACAGATACTGGCCGGTATCGCGATGCTTGACCTCGCGCTCAAGGGTTTCCTTTTGACGGTTCACCTGACGGATCAGATCGATCAAATCAAGCCCCTCAATGCGCCAGGATAAATCGTTTAAGGACCGGCCTATATCTGAGTCTAAGACCGGAATGACGTGTGTGATCGCCTTCGTAAAGCGGCGAATCTTCAGGGCTGCATCCAGGAAAATTACCCCAATCTGGGTACTTTGCAGGAGATTATCTAAATCGGTATTCAGCTCCGTCAGTTGATGATTGTTCGAGTGATACTCGGCATTGAGGGTATGGAGTTCCTCATTCACCGACTGCAGCTCTTCGTTGGTACTCTGTAGCTCTTCATTGGAGGCGATTAACTCTTCGTTGGATGCCTGCTGTTCCTCGTTCGTTGTTTCTAACTCTTCGATCGTCGTTTGCAAATTTTGCCGAGTGAGCTGGAGTTCGTTTTCTAACTGTCTAACATAGGCTGCTACTGCCGTATCTGCTGCCTCGTGTAACGTTTCCACCTGAGGACGATAGGTCTCAGTCTGCCCTTGGATTTCGATGATTAAAAGCCTGCTCATCTCACCCTGACTCTGCTGGGTAACCCGCACCTGGACATACTGGGTTTGGTTGGCCACGCTCAGGGGAATATCCTTAAATTCAATGGTTTCCCAGACTTGTTTGGCCCGATGTAAAGCGGTGTTGAGGGGAATATGTAAGGCTGCAGGGAGCATGGAGGTGATCTGATTGGTGATTTTGCCATCCGGCACCTGCAAGAGTTTGAGCGGATCAGCCACCACATGGCGGAGCGTATGATCGGCAGCCACCACAAAACAGGTCGTCTGATAATGCTCCAAAATTCGCTTGGCGATGCTACTCATGAGCGGTTCAAACTGAAACTCGGCGGTCGATGCCTGACTTACCGGGGAGTATGGCATTGCCCTCAAGGGGTCACGTTTGCCTGTGGAGGCAACTGACAATTTGACATCCCGCTGCTTGCGATAAATATTCCACTTCCGATTCAGCGGTGCAAACTCGTTTTCAAGGGGACCTAAGGATTCTGACTCGCCCATAAACAAGATGCCCTGTACCTTCAAGGCAAAGTGGAGTGATTGGCACACCTTTTGTTGCAATGAGGGCTGCAGGTAAATGAGTATGTTGCGACAACTGACAAAGTGCATGTTGGTGAACATGGCATCTTGAATTAAGTTGTGCGTGGAGAAAATCAATAGTTGCCGCAAGGAACGATTGACCTGATACCCTTGCTCATTGGCAATAAAGTATTGCTGCAAGCGGGCTGCTGACAGATCTTTGATAATGTTCTGGGTGTACTGACCCACCGATGCCTGGCCCAGGGCCACTTCATCAATATCGGTGGCAAAAATTTTTAGCTGGAGGGACTGATTAATCCGCTGGCGGGCTTCATCTAACAAAATGGCCAGGGAGTAGGCTTCTTCTCCAGTTGAACAGGCGGTGACCCAAAACCGCAGCAGTTCGCCAGGGCGGGCCTGCTGGAAAATTTGCGGAATGACGGTAGTTTCCAGGTAATCCCAGGCTTCGCGATTGCGAAAGAAACGGGTCACATTGATCAACAGATCATTCCGTAAATGAAACTGTTCTGTTGCCGATTGCTCCAGGTGCTGGATGTAGGCATCGAAGTCATGGAAGCCAGTCACCAGACACCGACGCTGAATCCTGCGACTGAGGGTGCTGGGTCGATACAGGGAAAAGTCAAGCCGACCATCGGTGGATAAAATCTGAGCAATCCGTTGCAGATGATTGGTCGCAACATCTGTCTGCAGGCGGTTGCCCATATCCAGGGCATCGCGCGGTGACATCCGCAATGACAGGTGGATCAATTGATGAATCGAACAGGCGAGATCCCGAGGGGCAAGGACCCGATCCACCACCCCCGTCAAGAGAGCACTCTGGGGCATGCCGTCAAACTCAGCGGTGGTGGGGTCTTGCACCATGGCAATGCCGCCCTGTTCATGGAGGGTCATGAGTCCCTGGCTGCCATCACTGCCGGTCCCCGATAACACCACACCCATGGCATGGGTCTGGCAATCCTGAGCCAGCGACTCAAAGAAAATATCGATGGGATAGTGGGGCTGTATCCGACCCTGGTGCCGGTCTTGAGCCGATAGATATAGGATGCGATCGCGCACCACCATGTTCATTCCAGGCGGAATTAAATAAATTGAGTCTGGGGCCAACGCCATCGTATCTTCGACGGGATAAATGGCCATGGAGGTGTATCGCTCCAGGAGTTCATGCATCATGCTCTTGTGCGTAGGCGACAGATGCTGAATCACTACAAAGGCCGCTCCGCTGTCGGTCGGCATATTTTCAAAAAATTCCTCCAGGGACCGTAGTCCCCCTGCTGAAGCGCCGATTCCAACCACAAAAAAATTGGCGTTTAGCTCAGTTGCCTCGTCCACCAGCACACCTCTGATACCGATTGTGGATTTTGAATACTAGAGTCTGGATAGTTAGAGTCTGGATCTTGAATATTCGATGGGTAAATTTACGTCTCAAAACGTCTTCGACTGCGATCGCGGCGAAACTGTATAACGGGATCGGTACAGGCAACGCTCATATTATAGGCAGTATGCCGCAGGTAGCTGTGTCCTACGCACTAGCAACCTGGGCACAGTTGAGGAGTGTGTGAACGGTATGGAGGAGAGTCTCTGGTTGAATTGGCTTATAAAGGGCGGCATCAACGCCCATGTCTTTCGCGATCTCTAGCAAAGAGATTTTTACCGATGCGTTGGCGATCGGTTTATGGCCACTCACCCCCAGAATGGGAATTGCCGGTAACTTACCCAGGGCTCGCTGGCTAATGAGCGTCAGCCCTCCTCCTGAAGTAAAAGGTAGCGTGCTCCGATTTTTGATGACCATTTCGGTGATGATCAAATCAAAGTTTATGGATGATACTTGCTTCAGCGCTTGAGCGACTGTAGAGCACCAAATAACCTCATGACCAAAGCTTTGTAGAAGTTCTTGCCAGTGGCCAGCCAGTAGATAATTGTCTTCTAATATCAAAATATATGCCATAATCACCAGGCTTGAGTTGCGGATGAGGTGAAAAACCATTTTTCTCTGAAAAGATTATGGCACAATCATTTTTGGCTGCACAGTGTTACAAAAGCTGGAATCCTTTTTGAGGATGCCAATCAGGACTTATCCTCAATCTGATTTGCTTGCCCTTAATTGAAAGACGCGACCAGTCGCGTCTCTACAGGTATTACCTGTATTACCTATTTCCCCTCATGGGGGTTAGCCATTCAAATGCGGTATCCTTCCCTTCCCACAAAATATTCCGACTTCCGAATTCTGACTTCCGAATTCCGTAGGGCTTCGCCCTTCCCGCAGGGTATTCCGAATTCCTGCCCTATGCATCATCAGTGTGGGCCTGGTTGAGGAGTGTATCAACTGCATCCATGAGAGCCTCGGGGCTAATGGGCTTATACAGGGTTAAATCAGCCCCCATTTCTTTAGCGATTTCCAGAAGGGATAATTTTTCTCCCCAAGCTTGGGAGCTGGGTCTGTAACCACTCACCCCCAGAATCGGCACTCTCGGCATCTTCCCTATGGCTCGATTGCTGATTAAAGAGAGTCCTCCGGGTGACGGTTTAGCACTCGGAGCTTTAATGACCATATCGGTAATGATCAAATCAAAGTCTGTGGATTGTAGTTGCTTCATGGCTTGGTCTACTCTGGTGCAGCAAGTAACCTGATGACCCCGCCACTCTAAAAGTTCTCGCCAGTAGGCTGACAACGAAATTTCATCTTCTAGGATTAAAATATGTGCCATTGTTGGCCATTCCTCTTAAGTCTTTTCCAATAAGGTTTCCAATATTTCAGTAAGCTTATCCTGCAGGAGTTTTCTGCCTCCTACTTTTTGCCCTCACCCCAGCTTCCTGCTTTAAGCGGTTCGCTCGCCCTATTCAGCAGAGGCTTGGGTCTGGTTGAGGAGCTTGTGGACGGTCTTGAGGAGGGTATCGGGGCGAATGGGCTTATAAAGGGCTAAATCAACTCCCATGTCTTTGGCGATCGCCAGGGGCGAGATGGGCGCATAAAGGCGGTTGGGTTTGTGCCCGCTGACCCCCAAAATCGGGACTTTCGGTAGTTTGCCCATGTCGCGCTTGCTGATGAGCGTGAGTCCTCCAGCATGGCTCGATTTGCCTTGATCCGGGTCTTTAATGATCATGTCGGCAATGATCAAATCAACCGCTCCAGAGGGTATGTACTCAAGTGCTTGCGCTACAGTCGAGCAGCCAATAACCTGATGCCCCTCGTTCTCTAATAGCTGTTGCCAGTAATCTGCTAAAGCAATGTCATCTTCTAAGATCACAATGTGTGCCATTGTTTCCCGGTTGCCTTGCGCCCTATGACTCACCCTAACCAAAATTTCCGAGCGTGAGCAAGTACCCTATCTAGGGTTCTGCCAATAGTGTCTGCAGCATTTCAGCCAGCTTACCCAGATTAATGGGCTTCTTTAAAAAGGGGACATTTTGCAAATCTTTAGGGATGGGCTGCTTGGAGGCATAGCCGCTGATGAAGGCAAAGGGGATAGGGATTTGGGCAATTTGATAAGCGATCGCAAAACTCGTTTCGGTTTTGAGATTAATATCCAGCAGGCAAACCTGGTATCGCGTGGAGTCGTAACTCAAGTACTTCATGGCGCGGTCTACTGTTGGCACCGAATCGATAGTGCTGAACCCCAATTGTTGCAAGAGGGTTTCCATTTCCATGGCAATCAGCATATTGTCTTCCACCAAGAGGACCGCTCCGTTGTCTGCTGGGGCCATTGTCAGAGGGGGGATGGACGCGTTCTGCTCAGGCTCATTCGATACCGCTTGAGGCGACTCGGCTTGAGGGGATTTTGGTATTTCCCACCGCACTAATTTTTGGGGGAGCCAAAAATTGACTTCCACCCCTGAGGGTACAAAACAAAGGCTCGTTTCCCCATCAAACTCGTAAGGAATGGCCCGTTCAATTAAATCTGAGCCGAAGCCGCGCCTCTCGGTCTCAGGGGGATGAACAGTGGGGCCATTAGCTTCGCGCCAGAGTAAGGTGAGTCCCTGACGATCTTGAAACCAGCGAATCGTTAACCGCCCCTCGGGAACCGATAAGGCACCATACTTCACGGCATTTGAAACCAGTTCATGCAGCACCAAAACAAAAGTGGGCACAAAACTGGCATTCAGCGCTACCGACGGTCCGTCTAACGTAACCTGCGACGGCGCATCCAGGTTGCCGTTCCTTAAGTAGGCACTGAGTTCCAATTGCAGCAAATTTTGCAATGGGGGCCAGTCTAGTTCTCGCCTCGCCACAAAGTCATGGGCCATGGCCAAGGCGGCAATGCGCTTTTCTAATACCTGAATATATTGATCGACTGATTGACTGGACCGACTGGTTTGGTGGGCAACGGAGCGAATTAACGCCAAAATGTTTTTGACCCGATGCTTGAGTTCGGCAATTAATATGTTTTGCCGTTCTTGTAGGAACACTTGGGTTTCTAGGGCCTCTCGGATCTCATTGGCCAGGGAAAAATTCTGACGCGACCACGGACGACAATGGCCTGTTACCGATTGTTGGTATACCTCAAAAGAACGTTGGGGGCGCATTTGGACCCCTGTCACGTTTCTCTCCGGAACAACCTGTTGCCCATCGGGATTGCCAGCCCAGCGGACCTCGTGAATGGTTTCATTCCGAAAGAAAGCCAAATAATTGAACCCACTAAATCCAATTGGCACAATCAACACACCCGCACTGAGTCCCCAATCCTCCTGAGGGATTTCTCCCGACTGGGCGTATTGAGACAAGCTTTCAATGACTAGGTTGTCTTCTTTGCCGTCTATATAGGTCGCTTCTATCAAGCTTAAGATGGCTGCGTTGTCGGGGATATCGCCATAGGTAGACACGATTTGTCGATCCGAGACGAGTGCCAGACCATTGGCTGACATCAGGTCACAGAGTGGGTCAAGGGACTGAATCACTAAGGTTTGCCAGTCGTTATCGGTTCTGAGTTGTTGGCCAAACATCTGGGTGAGCAGCTTAGCCGCACGCTGTTGATGCTGGAAGTCGGCCTCAGTCAGCTTTTGCTGTAGATAGAGGGAAATCAGCAGACCACAGAGTTCCAGAGTGGAGCGAAACTCGGGCGATAGCAGTTTGGGTTGACGATGATGAAAGGCAAACAGGCCCCATAGCTTACCTTCAAAGGTGATTGCCAAGGCCATACTGCCAGCGATGCCCATATTCGGCAAATATTCCTGGATGTGGACCAAGGACGCTCCGCGAATCGAGGTCAGCGAAAGGTCGAGTGGAGCTGCGGTGGCATCCCAAGCCAGGAGAGGTACCAGGGGAGCGCTCAGATCCGGAATAGGGCGCAGCGCCGTTTTACGTAAGATCTGTCGCGTTAAGTCGGGGATATCGGTGGCCGGAAATCTTAAATTGAGAAAACTCGCGATGTCGTCCCCGCGCGCTTCGGCGATAACTTCGCCCGCGCCATCGGGTAAGAAGCGATAGACCATAATGCGATCAAAGCCTGTTGCATGGCGCAGTTCCTCGGCACACTGAGCTAATACGGTGCGGCTATCCTGGTTCCCTTGCAAACGTAATTGCAGGTGGGCAACCAAATTCTGACCTCGCGCCACATCGGGTTGCGATGGCTCCAGTTCAATCAACGTCCGATCGCCTTGAACATGCACACACACATGCAGCGATCGCCCGTTCACCTGATGTACCCCCAACCGCTCCCGTTGGGTGCTGATCCAGGGCAGCCCACACACATTAGCCAACTCATGGATCAGCTCCCCAGTGAGTAACGTGTCCAGTGGTTGCCCCAAAACGCCGGTTCCGTCCCAAGCCTCGTCAGGTGTATCCTCCGATGGAGAGCGTTCCTCTTGGGTGGGCTGGGTGTCCTGCAAGGTCACTCGATGAGCCGGGTTGAGCCCTAACATCTGGGGCAGATTGGCCGACACATGGGTGATGGTTTCCAAGGCCAGGTCGGTAACGACTAGCGCTCCAAACGACTGAACCGTTCCAGGCGTGTGGACTGGCTCCTGACAACACTCGGCGATCGCTGCGTCCCATAGCGCGGCTGATGAATCAGACATGAATGCCGCATTCCTAATTTTGAAGAACCGAAGGACTCTCACTCAGCAGAATCGTTCCAGATAACCGAAGGATAGGTTACAGCGGCTATCGACTTGAGGGGGGAATACCGGTAATCAGAGAACCCAAGAGTCAGGAGCGCACTGGATTCTGACGCCTGACTTCTGACTCCCTCCTCCCTATTCCGCCGCTGCTTTCCGACGTAAACCATACGCCGTTACAGCCTACGGAATGCTGTTAGGGCAACAGCTTTGCCCACCAGCGCTACTCAATCATTTCCTTCTGGCACCATGAAATCGACCGATGCTCACTACAGGGGTACGAGCATGATAACGGTTATTGGTTGGCTGAAACCGTATGTCACCCTGGTGCATCACATCATGGTTTAGAGACGGTTGTCGCCAACCCATTGCAATGGGTTTCCCCGGTTAGCCCGCCCTTGATTGCAGGTGGGATATCGGCTCTCAACCGAGCCCTTGGTGCATCGCATCATTAGTACTCTGTAAATTAAATTTATCCCTGCACCTCAGCCGTGGCAGCTTGATCCCCCGCTGTCGCCACCCCCTTAAAAACTGTCCATTAGGCACAAGTTGCTGCATCTCAAGCACCGCCACGTTTCCCGTCCTCCCCTGACCCAGGGGAGGTGCCGTAGGCGGAGGGGTTCCAGCCGCTCCGCTAGCGATCTCACCCCAATCGTCCCCCTTGCCAAGGCGGACAGGAGCAATCGACCGGGTGTCATGAGAGAGTAGACGTGATTTTGCCCTAGCTGAAGATTCATAACCAGACCCGACAAACCCTGCGGAGCCCAGCATTGCTGGAGTTCTGCTTAATGGATAGCTTAAAAAAAGGGCTAATACCAATTCGCGATTTTGGATTTTCGATTTGGGATTGGAGAATGTAGATATCACACTACTTTCAGCCTGAATGTCTGTAGCTCTTACCCGGAGAATCGGTATAAGTAATTCCTGAATTGGCATACCCCCTGGGCTCAATGTGGGAGATCAAGCCTTACAGATCGGTATACTTTATGCCCTAGAAATCCCGTAAGTTACGGACAAAAGTACCGCTTGGAAATTGTATGGAACACAGTAAAATGCACTTCCAGTAATGATTTTGGTGTATTACCTTGCCGCTACCCGAACCTATCGGAAAAGCAGGTTTTTAGGTATTATTTGTATTATTAGCGCGATCGCCTAACCCCGATTTCTACCTTCTTACAATTGAGAAAATGCTTCCCTTCCTATAATTAGAAATTAACTATTGTTTTTCATAAGCTTAAAAGTCTATGGGCACTTCACAAGTTGCTTTTATTGTGGGGATTGGGGCCTCCGCTGGCGGACTGCGGGCTCTGGAAGAATTTTTTCAGAATATGCCCAGCGATAGTCAAGCTGCCTTCGTCGTGATTCAGCATCTATCGCCAAACTATGTCAGCTTGATGGTAGAACTGCTGGATCGGCATACCAATATGGCCGTGCAGCGAGTCACGGATCAGATGCCCCTGGCTCCTAATACGATTTTCCTCATCCCACCGGGGCAAAACTTGGTGATTGTCGAAGAATGCCTGCATCTGATTCCGCAGGATCGGGATGAAGGACGCCAGCCTCATTTTCCCATCGACTTATTTTTTGAGTCTTTAGCCAAGGCTAGAAAAGATCACGCTATTGGCATTGTGCTGTCAGGCACCGGCAGCGATGGGAGTCGGGGGATTCAGGATCTCGCTGAACAGGGCGGTATTGTCCTGGTGCAACATCCCGAAACCGCCGAGTTTGATGGTATGCCCCAGAGCGCGATCGCCACCGGCATGGTGGATTTGATTTTGTCCCCCAGTGAAATTGCCCAGGTGACCAGCCAATTTGTCACCTCCCCCGCCGACCTGAAAACCTTCCGGCAGGGGCAGGCAGACCATATGGCCTCGACGCAACTGCAACGGATTATTGATCTCATCGAGCAACATGAGGACCTCGACTTTACCAACTACAAACCCAGCTCCATTGGTCGCCGTGTCCAGCGGCGCTGTATGATTGCCGGTTATAAGAATTTAGAAGACTATATCCAGCGCTTAGAAGACTCCGCCGAAGAACGTCGCGTCCTCCGCAACGATTTACTGATTACGGTGACCCGTTTCTTTCGGGATACCGAGGCGTGGCAGCTCCTGGAGCAGCAAGTGATTCCTGAGCTGATTGAGCAGGCTGAACCCGTCCAGCCCCCAACCACCTTGCGTCTCTGGATTACAGCCTGTGCTACCGGCGAAGAAGCCTATTCCATGGCAATGGTGCTGCGCGAACAGCTAGATCAGCGCCAGTCGTCCCTGAAAGTCAAAATCTTTGCCACCGATATTGATCAACTGGCCTTACAGCAAGCCTCCACAGGAGTGTATCCCGCTGCCAGTCTCAGCCATGTCAGTGAAGCGCGGCGAGAGCGCTTTTTTGTCCAGCGTGACAACGACACCTTTGAGGTCACTCGCACCCTACGCGAGATGCTGATTTTTGCGAGTCATAATCTGGCTAAAGATGCTGCCTTCACCCACATGCACCTGGTCAGTTGCCGCAATGTCTTGATCTATATGCAGCCAGACTTGCAAAGTAAGGTGCTGCGCCACCTGCACTTTGCCTTAAAACCCAAGGGCATTCTGTTTTTGGGAGAATCGGAAACTTTAAATAGCTTGGAATCAGAGTTTAATCCGCTCTTTCGCAAATGGAAAATCTATCAAAAGGTCCGCGATGTGAAGCTATCATTGCCGATCCAAGATATTCCCAAGCTGACGTTGAAACCAGCTCTGCGCGAGCCGTTTCTGACCAAGTCAGTGCCACGTTTTGATCCGCTCTTGGCGAATGCGTTTAAGGCGCTCCTGGCCAACCACTACTCCACCTGCTTACTCGTGGATCGCCAGAATCAGCTCATGTATGTTTGTGGGGATGCCCTCAAGCTGATTCAAGTCCCCGATGGGCGCATCTCGCAAGATATTTTGACCTTACTTCCCCAGTCCTTCCGGGTTCCCCTCAGTACCGCCTTGCATCGGGTCCGTCAAGACACCGAACACCGCGTGCATTATGGCGGCTGTCGGCTCAGCCGACCGGGGAGCGATGACATGGTGGTGAGTTTAGAGGTAAACCATCAGGTGGCAACGCAGGACACGACTGAGTTTTTCATGGTGGTGATTGCTCGGGATGATGCCCCCAAGACGGAGATGGTGAACCCGCGTGAGGTGAGTGGCGAGACGGCCCAATACGTCCTGCAATTAGAACAAGAGTTGCAAAGCAGCCGTGAAAGCCTGCAGGCCACCGTTGAAGAGTTAGAAACCACCAATGAAGAACAACAGGCCACCAACGAAGAGCTGATTGGCTCTAACGAAGAACTCCAAAGCACCAACGAAGAACTGCAATCGGTAAATGAAGAGCTGTACACCGTCAACGCGGAGTACCAGGGCAAAATCCAGCAGCTAATGGAGCTGACCAATGATCTGGATAACCTGCTCAAAAATATTGATGTGGGGGTGATTTTTCTGGATACGGACCTGCGGATTCGTAAGTTCACCCCGGCGGCGACGCAAGCGTGTAATTTAGTTGAAGCCGATGTGGATCGCCCTATCCATCACATTACTCACAACCTCGAAAATTGCGATCTGCTGGCAGTACTAGAACAGTTTCAGCAGCAGGGCGACCCGATGCAGCTAGAAGTGAAGGTCAAACACCAGGGGCCTTACCTGTTGATGCAAGTCCACCCCTATTTGCAGGACTCTAAAATAGTTGAGGGCTTGCTCGTAACGTTTGTGGATATTAATGGCATCAAGCAAACCCAACTGCAGTTAGAGGCTGCGGAAGCCAGACTGAAGCAGACCAATGAAAGTCTGGAGACGGAAGTCCAGAAACGCACCGCCGAGTTAGAAGCCAGCGAGCGTTTTCTGCAGGGCATTAATCAGTCAACCCCGAATAGTATCTACATCTACGATCTGGTTGAAAATCGCAACGTCTATGCGAATCGATCGCTGGCGACAATGCTAGGTTACACGCCAGAAGCTTTACAGGTGATGGGGCCTGACCTGACCACGCATCTGTTTCACCCGGAAGATAGCGCTAAAATCACGGCCTATCATCAGTCCATCATGGCGTCGGTGGTGGATTCTATCGATGTGGCTACGGACCATGCCGCTGACAATTACCTGGATTGTCGCATGGATGCTGTGTTTAGTGTGGAATACCGCGTCCGCAGCGCTGCCGGTGACTGGCGCTGGCTATACAGTCAGGACGTGGTTTTTAAGTGCTCGCTAGAAGGGACGCCGACGCAAATTTTGGGGACCGCCATTGACATTACGGATCGCAAAGTTGCTGAAGCCCAACTGCAAGCGAGCGAGTCCCGCTATCGTCAGTTGTATACAGACACCCCGGTCATTGCCCATTCGGTGAATCCAAAGGGCGAAATCGTGGAAGTTAGCAATTATTGGTTACAAACGTTTGGGTATGAGCGTCATGAGGTGATGGGTCGCCCCGCGATCGCGTTTTTGACCCCGGAGTCCCGCCAATATGCCCAAGAGGTTGTTCTCCCCGAGTATTTTAAGACTGGCACCTGTCAGGATGTGCCCTATCAAATGGTGGGCAAGGATGGCAGTATTCGCGAGGTGCTATTATCCGCGACGAGCGATCGCGATGCTGCAGGTAACCTTGTGCGATCGTTGGCCGTCATGATCGATGTCACCGAGCGCAACCAAGCCGAGGCTGAACTCATCCGCCACCGTGAGCATTTAGAAGAACTCGTCGCTAGCCGAGCCGCCGAGATTCAGGCCACGAATCAGCAACTGCAAGCCGAAATCCTGGAACGGCAACATGCCCAGCAGGAACTAG
The DNA here is from genome assembly GCA_039818605.1 of Cyanobacteria bacterium J06639_14. GTDB lineage: Bacteria > Cyanobacteriota > Cyanobacteriia > Phormidesmidales > Phormidesmidaceae > SIO1E4. The sequence goes on from JBCBTQ010000011.1 coordinate 52,835, forward strand.
CCCAACGCGCTCAAGCCCTAGAATACTCCAATACGCATTTAGAACAGTCCAATACCGATCTCGAGCAGTTTGCCTACGTTATTTCCCATGACCTGCAAGAGCCCCTGCGGGCCATGACAGTCTTTTCCCAGATATTGGCCCAGCAATACCAGCCACAACTGGATGCGACAGCCCAAACCTACCTGAATCACATTGTGGAAGGGGGCATGCGGATGCAAGCCCTGATCGACGGCATCCTGGCGATCTCACGGGTCACGAATCAAGGACAGGCCGTAGAACCGGTGGATTTTCAAACCGTTTTGGCAACCACCTTAGAAAACCTGCAAACGAGCCTAACTGAAGCCGACGCCACGGTTACCTACGATGCCCTACCGACTTTAGCGGTCGATGAAAACCAGATGCTG
>JBCBTQ010000012.1:0-52468 GCA_039818605.1 Cyanobacteria bacterium J06639_14
GGCGGCAGTTCTTGCATGGCAAAAGTCTACCATCCTCGCCTGCACCAACACCCAGGTCAACCCAGTTGAGCAATTACCTCCATTCTTAAGGAGCCTTTTGTCATGAGCACAAAATTAGACTACGTTCAACAGTTAGAAGCACAGATTGCAACGACAAAATCGACGCTCGAAAAGCTAAAAGCTGAACGAGAAGAAGCCCTACTATCTGTCCAACACGAAGAAATCGAGCATCTAGAAAAGTATCTTGATCAGGCTGATGTCAGCCTTAAAGATGTATCGGCAGCAGCAGACGATGCCTGGCAAGAACTCAAAGAATCGCTGGAGTACTTAATGAGTGATATCCGCGATCGCTTAAAGCATCTGCTCGGTGACTCGGACAATTAGCCCGAATCCGAGTCGTAGCTATGAGCCAAGGGTGGAATACCATTTCCACAAATTATGGCCTGGCCATACATGGCAAATCGGTAGGGGCGCACGGCTGTGCGCCCTGGCCAAAATGTGTGGCGGTTACATCCAGAATCGGCATAACAGACAAATCGCGAGACTCTTATACCTGAAGCTTCTCGCCACGAATCGATAAATCGAGCAATTCCATCGGATGTAGAAGCGGGAGTGTCTCTCCTTGGGCTTCGAGGTGCTTCTGAATTTGCAACGAGCAGCCAGGGTTGGGCGAGGTGATGAGCTTAGCACCTGTGTTTACTAGGTTCTGGGCTTTCATTTGTCCGAGTTCTGCCGCCACATCTGGCTGTAGCATGTTGTACACGCCAGCGCTGCCGCAGCAAAGAGCCGCATCAATCGGTTCACGAATTTGCACTCCGGGGATCTGCTTCAATACCTGCCGGGGTTGGATACTGATCTTTTGGCCGTGGAGAAGGTGGCAGGCGTCTTGATACACGAGCGGTAAAGGCCCTTCTGTTAAGGGATGGAGTTCTGCCGTGAAACCGGCTTCAGCCAGAAATTCCTGCACATCGCGAATGCTGGCAGCAAATGCCTGGGCGCGATCGCGATACACGTCGTCATCTTGCAGAATGTGACCGTACTCCTTCAAGGTATGTCCACAACCTGCTGCGTTGATAATGACGTAATCAACATCGGTCCCGGCAAACGCATCAATCATCTGCCGAGCCAAGGCTTGAGCCTGTGCTTCTTCCCCCTGGTGCGAGGGCAACGCCGAACAACACCCCTGACTTTTGGGAATTACGACCTCACAGCCATTCGCCGTCAGCACCCGTACTGTGGCTTCATTTACCCCCGAAAAAAAGACCCGCTGCACACAGCCCAAAATCATGCCGACGCGATAGCGCTTCTGCCCCTGAGCCGGAATCACCTCCGGCAAATTGTCCTGAAAGCATTGGGGCGTTACAGGCGGTAGCAAAGACTCCATCGCCGCTAGATTAGGAGCAAAGCGCTTGAGCAAGCCGCTGCGCTGCACGAGAGTTGACAGACCTAATTTTTGATAAAGACCCAGTGGCGTCAGCAGTAGCCGGATCCGATCGGGATAGGGGAACAAGCCAAAAATCAGATTGCGGATCAGCTTCTCAGGGAGCGATCGCGTATGCTGACGCTGAATCTGAGGCCGGACGGCGGCAATGAGTTGGTCATACTGCACACCAGAAGGGCAGGCCGTCGTGCAGGCTAAACAGCCTAAGCAGGAATCAAAATGTTGTACCGATGTGGGCGAAAGCGGTGCTTCTCCCTTGTTAATCGCATCCATCAAATAAATGCGACCACGGGGGGAATCCATCTCCTTGCCAATGACTCGGTAGCTAGGACAGGTCGTTAAACAAAACCCGCAGTGGACGCAGGCATCAATCAGGGGTTGTGCAGGAGGATGCTGGGCGTCAAAGCCTTGTTCGGAAGGGCCAACGGATGAGGAAGCGGAGGGATCTACCGTCTGCATAAGCGGGGGGGCGTTACGGTCTGATACTTGCTGTCGTTTCCAGCGTACCGCGCCGTTCGGCGGAATGCGGAGTCTGGAGTACGTAGTCGGGGGGATCAAGTTTCAATGGTGTCTATTGCCATTAGAGCAATCGCCCAGGGCTCAGACGGCGTTCCGGGTCAAATTGATCGCGTAATCGAGTCATGAGCTGTTTGGGGGATGGACTCAAGGCCCACGGATCGAGGGTAGTTTTCCAGTGGGCTGGGGCTTCGAGGAGCGTCAGATAGCCACCTGCGGTTTGACAGTGCGTTCGCACGGTCTGGAGTTGCTCGGGCGTGTTGTCTGTGGCCGTGAGATATAAGGTGCCAATACCACTACTGGCATGGATGCGAGCCCGCCAAGTACCCGCCGCTAGCGTGGCTTGGAGGGCCTGGAAGAGGGCTATCCCGTTGGCAGGCAAGACACTGAGCTTGGCGATAACCGCATCGGGGGTCGCTGTCGCTGGGAAGAGGCGTGTGTTGAGTGCTTGCCAAAACTCGGTGTCGGCATTGTCCGAAAGGATCTGACAGGTGAGTGTATGGGGCTCCGCGATCGCCTGTAGTCGCTGTACCTGTTCGGTGACACCGGCACTGATGGACTGAAACTGCAGAACAAGTCCACAATCGGCAGATTGCTCCTCCGGCAATAAATCCGCAGACACCAAATCCATGGCGACAGGGGTAAGGGGTGACAGCCTCACCGCCGCTGCAACTGCTGCCACCGCGGCAAAACGACCCGTGAGTAATACTGTTTGGGAGGTTTCTTGGAGCGGATATGTGCGCAACGTTAGCTGTGTAAGCATTCCCAGCGTCCCGAAGGAGCCGGTCATCAGCTTCATCAAGTCGTAGCCCGCAACGTTTTTGACGACCCGGCCACCCGCTTTAACCAGTTGCCCGTCATAGCGGACAAAAGACACCCCAATCAGCATGTCACGAATCCCGCCGTAGCGTTGCCGCAGTGCGCCTGTGTCCCGAGTCGCTACAATCCCCCCAAGCGTGGCTTGGTCGACATAGGCTGGGTCCATGGCTAAAAACTGGCGCGTTTGCTGGAGCATCGCTTGCAAGTCCGCAAATCGAACGCCTGCTTCTACCGTTACGGTTAGATCGCCGACCGCATGTTCGATAACCTGTGTCAGGCGCTGGGTACTCACGACTAAATCCACACCACTAACCAAGCTGCCCCAGCTAAGCTTGCTCCCTTGACCACAAGGCAATAAGCGCCAGTGGTTTTGGTGCGCGCAGGTGACGACCGCTGCCAGTTGCTCGGTCGTTTCTGGAAATGCAATACAGTCAGGTGGACTATCAGCCGCGATCGCCCCCTTAACGGATGATTTCAGCGGCTCTGGCAAACTGTCCCAAGGGATGACTTGGGATGCGGCAAGAATGGATGCAATGGTTTGGGTGACTGACCCCATAAGGCGTTTTCCTACCAGGCTGATCAGAGGTGGCAGGAATCCTGTTTAGGGGATTGATGTCACCTCTAAATCCAACATATACGGGGTTAGTCAATATTGATAGCAGTCGGTCCTTGCCCACCTGCAGCCGTTACTTCCCGAACCTTGCGGTAGTCCTTGTACAGGCGATCGCGCCAGTCAAAAAACGGCTGGTAATTGATGTCGTCGGCTAGACCAGGAACGCCTTTGCCACAGATGCCTGCGGGCAAATCCACATAGTCCTGGGTGGGGAACTTGATGTACATCGTGATGCCAGCCACCGCAAAATCGGCCAATGTTGGCTGATCGCCCATGAGGTAGGCTTGATCCTGCAACATCAGACACAGTGCCTCCAAAGCTTGCTGCAAGATGGTGGTGGCTTCTTTCACATCGTCAGGGCCAAAGCCCACCCCGGCCCCCAAAAGGCTCAGGACATCGCCAGGGACAGCCCCAACTAAATTCTTCACCAGATCAGGTGTCGTATCTGGTAATAAAGCTGTGCGGAAGTTGGGATGCTGGCTAAAGGCACCGAGCATGGCTCGGCGACCCTGAATTCCTAGCGATTCATCGGCCCAGTCTTCTAGTGCTAGACACAGTCCCTTCTGTTTTGGTTCAGAGGGAAGCAGCGGATGATCGGGATACTTTTCTTCCAGATAATGGGCAATTGCAGTTGAATCGGGGACAACAGTTGTCCCATCTTTCAATACCGGAACCTTGCGTTGCCCCGATAACCGAAACAAATCAATCTGACCAACACCAGGAGTGACTTCAATGGTTTTGTAAGGAAGCTGTTTGTAGTCGAGAATCAGGCAAACTTTTTCGCTGTAGGCAGAGGCTTCAAATTTATAAAGCTCTAGCATGTAGGAATACTCCTGGACAACCTCGTTTACTGTATCGCGGTTGTTTCAGCCTGCCCACAGACACTATTGCTCAAAGGTAAGGATTCGACTTCGACACGTTCAAATCCGGTATTTTGCAACAGCTGCCCAACGACTAGCTCAGCGCGATCGCTAGCCTGCTGTAAAATTCCTTCGTCGCAGGCGGCCTTGGTAACTTTGACCAGGGCTGCTTCTTGGGCTCTGTCCTGCAGTTCGGGAGCGCGATCGGGACCGAGGCCCAAAAAGCCGCGATTGTAGTCATAAACTTCCGATGCATTGACGTCAATTTTGCTGTCAATGATGGTTGCCGCTGGCAACACTACCCGCAATGTTGTCTCGCTAACTTGAACATCATTCGCGCCAATTGCACTCAAATCAACCCCAGCTCGCACCTCGCCATGGGCAATGTAGATGAGCGTTGTTTTGCCAATTTCGTAGTTGGCTAGAGTGCGGGTGCTCTTCGTCGGTACAACTGCCTCCATCGTGAATACGGCCGTAGTCAGTTCGCTAGCGCCTTGTATCTGCTGTACCACAACGGTTCGGACATCGATCTCTTCCTCCGGCTCAGAAGGCGTTAGCGCCATCTTAATCCCGTCAACAAACTGGGTACCAGAACGCCATAAGCCAATTCCTGCAACGATACCAATCAAGAGCATCGCCCCCGAAAGGCTGCTCCCAAAGAACTTAAGGATTTGAAAAATCAGAGGTAGGCGGCGACGAGGAGGGGCAACCTGTTCTTCCCATTGAACCGTTCGCGCAGTCTTTTGCTCTTGCCGCACAGTCTCTTTTTCTTTTTGAGGGCGGGTCATGCGCATGGGCGATGCTCCTAAAGGAAATCGGCTATTCGTTCCGTACTTCTCGGTATGAGGGTAACAAGAAAATCCGCGTTGCGGACGGGTTTCTCAGACAGTCGCGCGAGCGACATAGTTCAATTGTACTACAGGCGAATTAAACCTGGTCGTTTTGGATTTTGGATTTTGGTCGCAGAGCTTGGGACTGGGTGTGAAAATACTGTATCTGTGCAAGTTGGTAGAGGGTGGTGGGTGGTGGGTAGAAGGGACGCAAAATTAGTGTCTGTAGCCTCGTAGAGGGTGGTAGGGAGTAATGAAGTAGGGCGTAAGTAGGATGTTTTTGTCCTGCTTCCTGGCTGACAAAGCTTCAAGTTGGTAGGTGCTCAGCCACATTGTTGTAGCCTCAGGACAAGGTTCAAAAACGTAACTATTAATCGTCAATTGATAAGCTGCTTGGAGACATTCGCTTAAACACATTCGCTTAGACACATTCGGTTAGGCATGCATGACTCAGACACATTCGGTAAGGTCTATCTCGTTGGGGCCGGTCCTGGGGCAGTGGAATATCTGACGATGAAAGCCTATCGATTGCTGACGCAAGCCGATGCCTTGGTGCATGATGCCCTGATCAATCCTGAAATTGTCACCCTCGTACCCCAACAGTGTGAAATTTATGACGTGGGCAAACGAGGAGGACAACCAAGCACATCTCAATCCGACATTAATCAGCGTTTGGTTAACCTGTGTCAGCAAAGGAAACAAATTGTCCGACTTAAAAGCGGTGATCCTTTTATCTTCGGACGCACGACGTCGGAGATCCAGGCATTACGGGCTGCGGGATGTGCCTTTGAAGTGGTCCCGGGACTTTCTTCCGCGATTGTCGCTCCGACGATCGCCCACATTCCTTTGACGGACCCGGTTCTCGGCAGCAACTTTGTTGTCCTAACAGCGCATGATCTCGATCGCCAGAATTGGGAGGCCCTAGCGCAGATAGACACTTTGGTCATTCTGATGGGTGGGCGATCGCTACCAGCAATTAGCGATCGCCTCCTTCAACAAGGCAAACGTCCAGAAACTCCAGTTGCGGTTATTCGCTGGGCCAGTCAGCCGCAACAGCAAGTGTGGGAGGGCACTCTCTTGAATATTGCTCAGCGGACTAAAGGCGCAAATCTGTCCCCCTGCATCATTGTGATAGGTGAAGTTGTGGGGCTGCGTCCTTATCTATAAGTCTAAAATTAAGGGGGCGCAACTTAAGGCCAAAAACTTCCGTGGTGAAAGAGTCCAAGAGCCATAGTTTCTCAGCCTGAACGGATATGCAAATGAGGTAGCTCTAGCGTCACTTTTCAGGGTTCTTTCAGGGTCTCAACTTTTGGCGCTCAGCTTAAATTTCTAAGATGGCCTCAACGTCTCATACTAAATCCGGTTTACCCACTCCCTAATTGAGAAATGCGATATGTCGCGTCTCTACAGGTGTTCCCTATTTTCTATAACGGGGGTTAGCGATTCGGATTCGGTATCACTTCTCACTATGAGGATCCTTTCCTATGCTTAATATTCGTTTAACTGCAGGCATCGTGACCTTGGCTGCTGTTCTTTTCACAACAGCTTGTACATCGCCGGAATCGGAAACAACTGAAGCCCGCCCGCCAGAAACCAACGAAGCGACCGAATCAGCACCTGCCGAAGCCGATGCTGATTCGGCACCTGCGGTCACCCCTGAACCTGCCACATCGGCTCCAGATGAAACGACCACCCCAGTTTCGCGAAGTGGAGCGTTCGCTTCTGGTGAACACGAAACCCTCGGTGCTGCTACGCTCATTAGCCAAGAGGGTACTCAAACCCTGACATTTGATGAAGCTTTTGCCACGTCGAGTGGACCTGATTTAGTTGTAGTCCTCCATCGATCAGCGACTGTTTTAGAATCGACGACCCCTCCTGCTTATCCCTTAGTGGAAGGAGATTACGTGATCCTTGCCCCACTAGCGACCACGAGTGGTACCCAGCAGTACTCGATTCCAGCTGAAGTCAATGTTGATGAGTACGAATCAGTTGCAATTTGGTGTCAGGCATTCAATGCCACCTTCGGAGCCGCTGCGTTGAACTAAACCTCATTTGTTGAACTAAACTCCATTTGATAGGGAAACTGGAGTTGGTCGTCAGGTGATTTCGACAAAAGGAATCGCTTAGCCGAGCAGTATTGAGGTCTCGCCTTCTGCTTCTCCTACTCCCCCAATTTCCCTTGCCTGCCCGAGTCAGGAATCGGCATTAACCAAACAGTATTGCCTCAGCCTCCCTTCCGGAGGGCTCTGCATTGCGAGAATTTTTTTTAGGTAAAACCAGAGATCTGGATAGGGTTAAGGCCTAGTTTTCTTTTTGCAGAGCGTTACGTTTGAGCAACGCTTCAGGTTCTCTAAGTTAAACTAAAGCCAATACAACAGCAGGGTAAACGCCTGCCCTGAGTTTTAGATTAGATGTACTAAAGCCCTCAAAATAACGATGACACAAACGGCTCAACAGGAAAAAGGCATCCTCATGACTGAAGCCGCCCTTCAGCATGTGCGATTGTTAAAGGAGCAGCAGGCTGGTAAAGACCTGTGTCTGCGCGTGGGGGTTCGTCAGGGTGGTTGCTCTGGCATGTCCTACATGATGGACTTTGAAGACCCTAGCAATATCGGTGAGCACGACGAAGTTTACGATTACGATGGTTTTAAGGTCGTCTGCGATCGCAAGAGCCTGCTGTATCTCTACGGCATGATGCTGGATTACAGCAACGCTCTCATTGGTGGTGGCTTCCAATTTACCAATCCCAATGCTGCCCAGACATGTGGCTGTGGGAAGTCTTTTGGTACTTAGATGATGGTGAATGCTTGATGCTTGGTAGTTAATGGTTACCCTTTACCAATGAGCTATCAACGATCAGCCATGAACTGATACCCATAATTGTCCTGTGTCAAATCCTTGGCTAACAGGAGACAACGTGAACAGCAGGTTTGGGCCTTTTATGTGGCTTGAACCTGCTGTACTCTTTTGAGGAAGATATTTAGACGCCAAATATATGACTGAGACTACTGAAGGATTGTTTGAGCAAGGAATCGAGCGGTATAAAGCTGGCGAATCGGCAAGTGAACTGATTCCTGTTTTCAAAGAAGTGTGCGATCGCGCACCTAAGAGTAGTGCTGCTCTTACGTGTTTAGCTTGGCTTTATTTATTAGAAGAAAAGACAAATTCAGCCTATAAAACTGCTCAAAAGGCTGTGAAATTGAATCCACAGGATCCACAAGCTCGCGTTAATCTGGCGATCGCACTGCTTGAAGTCGGTAAAAAAGGCGTCCGCGATCACGTAGAAGCTGCGTCAGAAGTCATGGCCTTGTCTGAAGAGTTACGCGAAGAAGTCCGGCAGAACATTGAAGAAGGATTAAGTCGCAAACAAGATTGGAAGAGCCTACAAAGGATTCAAAAGTGGTTATTTGAAAGTTAGAGCCTATCAAGGATAGAGTCGATAGTACCGGAAATTACATATCAGATAGCTCACACGATCGCAACAAATTAGCTTCTGTAAATTGCACTTCATGAACTTTGTTGCGAAAGCTTATTTACTTTTTCGAGAGACATTTGCCAATCAAAGCTCTCTTCCCGAGTATTGCCAGTATTTTCCAGGATTGACGGAAACAACACTTCTACCTGCCAGGGATCGTAAAGACTGGATAAATAACTTAACTGCATTCACAGAATCATAATGATAAGCTTTCCTCAATGAACCGATAAGGTTTACTTGAGGTTTTGTTTAGTCGAACTAAATTACGGAGCAGGATCCATCATGGTCGCACGTACTGTAAACGTCAAACCAGAAACACGCAATCACAAAGGATTTTTTGTGCAAGATGCTGATTACGAATTAGTAGGTATTGAGCAGTCTGGTTGGGCTTTAATTTGTATTGATGAAGCGTGCCACTACGTCGATCCAGATAATCTTAAAGGGACTGAAGCTGGATTGACTGATATTGAATAAGCGCTAAACAATAGTTCCAGCTCTGTTTCATTCTCTTAATAACGGTTGCCTATTCAAATGCAGAAGTTTTCGCTAGTCGATAAAGCACCCATTGAGATTGCTTTTAGCTAGCCTGCATAAGAAAAGGCAACCGTTTTTGATTGGGTCAAGTGTTTGTCAATCCGAAATTGCCGGTTAGGGAGTCCTTTGTTTGGGGCTTTGCGAAAAGAAATTCAGCAGCCAACTGAGTATTGGTAACGCTACACGATCAGGCAGGACATTGATACGGAAATTGAACGGCAGCAGCAACTGCATCGCGGGCATGTTCGTATCGGCCATGGTTCGAACCCATACCAGCATCCGTAGCGAATAAGCCCGCATCGGCTCCTTCATTTCTGGTATCAAACTGAAATTCACCAGGGCCGGGTTGGATTCCAACGCACTTTTGTTATCAGGACGGTTGAATAAACTTTCACTCGTCACGGTCACGCTCACCATTTGTCCTGGGTTGGCAACAGTCATTACCTGACGTTGAAATAAGTCGATTGGCATCCCAGGGACTTTGCGAATAACTCGATGTGCTAATCCCCCGTGAACTGCTAGAGAGCTATTATCCCAGTTGACAAATACTTGCTGATCAGGGAACTGATTCACAATTTTGACGGTTAAGTCTTGCATGGGTGGCTGTAAAGGCTTCTTTCCCTGAGGTAGCACTTGTAGTTGCACCGAGCCAACTGGCTGCTCTTGGTTGAAAAAAGTTAGTTGCAACAGAGAGCCTGCCTTGTCTTCGGTTACGATGTCGGCTCTGGCTTGGTAAACCCTCTGTTGTTGCAGTTGGCTCATCGTTGATTCTTGTAGAGCATCTCCATCTAGCTGAATCTCAACTTGATCCTCCAGTTTGCTCTCCAAGGATAGAGCCATTTGGTAGAGCACGTAGACTACGCAAATGGAATAAATTGTCAGAATGAGAATATCTGCAGCCATAGCCAGGTCATCTTTCCAGCACTCACCCTGCAAGGATAGCGGCGGATACGTTTTTTAGCGTAATGTCTGTGATGATTGGAAATTGATTTGGTTGGCGGTTGGTAGTTGGTGGTTGATGGCTTTCCTGTTCCGTGGCTTCCGAACTCCGTAGGGCTCTGCCCTTCCCGCAGGGTATTCCGAATTCCGTACTCCGAATTCAAACTCCTTCTTCTCTTTTACAACGACTCCATCACTCCTCTACTCTATTCATCTATCCCGATCGCTTTCTCAATACAGCCAGCAACGTCACAAAATGAGGCGGCAAAGGCGCGATCGCAGTTACCCATTCCCCCGATACTGGATGCTGTAAGGACAGTTTTTCAGCATGCAATGCTTGCCCTGGCAAATTCACTCCCACCGAGCGTCCTGAACCATAGACTGGATCGCTCACAATTGGATAACCGGCATGGGCACAGTGAATGCGAATTTGGTGGGTGCGGCCAGTTTCTAGCTGAAAGCGCATCAGCGTAAAGTTACCCAAACGTTCTTCGATTTGCCAGTGGGTAATGGCATAGCGCCCGCCTTTTAAGGCCGGCACGATAGCCTGCTTTTTGCGATCGTTGGGATGCCTGCCTAGCGGAGCATTAATGGTGCCTGTCGCCGTTGGGGGTACACCGTAGACAACGCCTAGATACTGGCGTCGTGCTGTCTTGGCCTTCATCTGAGCCTGCAGGTGCTGATGGGCTAAGTCGGTTTTAGCAATGACGATCGCCCCTGTGGTGTCCTTATCCAGGCGATGCACAATGCCAGGACGCTCGACACCACCAATGCCCGTCAACTGCTCACCGCAATGGGCTAACACGGCGTTCACGAGCGTCCCGCTCATATTGCCAGGAGCCGGATGTACCACCAGGCCCGCAGGCTTGTTGATGATGAGCATCTGCTCGTCTTCGTAGAGAATGTCGAGGGGAATATCTTCCGGTGTTAGCTCTAAGGGCTTGGTTTCGGGAATTGTTAGGGCGATCGCGTCACCTACCTGCACCGTCGCCTTTTTGTTCGTGCAGAGTTCACCGTTGAGGGTGACATACTCCCAATCAATGAGTTTTTGGATGCGGTTGCGCGAAAGCTCCTTAACGTGAGCTGTTAGCCAGCGGTCTAACCGGAGTGGCTCTGCTTTCTCAACAACTAAGTGAATCGTTTCGTCAGGGATGGGACTGTGTTGAATTCAGTAGAAGCAAACTCTAGCATTCTTGCGGCTGTTGAGTCATCTATTGGTGAATTGAGTTGTGCGGTATGGGGGATGGTTAATCGTTGTTGGTTAGTGGTTATTTGTTGCTTCAGGGAAGACTTCACGTTTCGAGAACACCCAATTCTTGAGGGTCCAGACATCGCTTCGCGCCTTAGAGATCTCATCAGCGATCAGACATTGCGACATACCTTTGGCTTTAATTAGACGTGACAGACGTAGAGCAAGTTTTTCTTTTGTTGATAAAGATTATCTTCTTTCTGGACCTAGAACACGCCACCTTAACTAGTACTGTCTGGTAGTGCTAGCATCATTTTGCCTTGACCCGGTATCCAATCATTGGACTTGAGATCAAGGCCAACCTAATAATGCACAACTCAGCCGTTAGCTGACTTCGTTGTTCTCTTCGGTATCCTCAGTTGGTGTAGGAACAGTTTGATCACTTACGTCTGAGTCAGCGGTGTCAGCGTCTTTCGTGGCTTTTGCTTGAGCCCGTTCTTCTCGCTTTTTCCGTTCAACTTCCAGCATGTCAGCCATGATGGCTTTTGCCTGAGTCATTTTGTCGAGATTGCTCTGGTAGAGCTCGACGTCTTTTTGCATTTTGTCGAAAGAGATTGAGGTTGATTCAGCAATCTCTTTTAAGAGGGACATGAGCTTCTCTTTGTCCTTCACGACCTCGGCATCAATTGTCTCGATTAAGGTGTACAGACCAATCCCAAAGGCACGGCTGTATTTGAAGCGATCGCGCTGAGCAATTCCCTGCAAGAGACTGGGTAATCCTTCAGAAGAAGCTGTTTCCAGGTTGGTAAGAATGCTCTTGAGATCCTCAAGTGATCTGCCTTCCGCAAGACTCAGCGCCGTCTGGGCATCGTTACGATATTGTTCAGCCGAGGAATCAATTGACTGACACAACACAGCAAAGATCTCATCGCGATCGCCTTCAGGACGGTAGCCTTCCATGAAGCGATCAAAGGTTGTGACAATGCCTAAAGCGTAGAGAGCGTCATAGACAAAATCTGTGCTCACTGAGAGAAGGTGCATCTCCACCATCAATTCTTCGATGACACGGCGATAGATCGATGCAATCGGCCGCGTGAAGTGGTTGTAGAAAGCGCGCTTGGTGTCGGAGACGGTACGAACGTTACTCACAGAATATTGTCAAGAATACAGCTATATTATTTTCACCCCTAGCAGTCGGTTTGCCAAGTTGCGTTCTGATCCACTCATCCAACCTGACGCATATGCAGCCGCTCCCTTGCTACCCTAAACTTGCTGAACTTAAAATCTTGCGTGAAGGGTAAACAGCTACGGGTCGGAACATTCAACTTGTGTAACCTGGCGTTACCAGACGTCGAATTCTATCGCGGTGATAAGTACTCACCCGAGACCTATCAAAGGAAACTGACCTGGATTGCCCACCAGTTGGATCGAATGAAGACCAATATTGTTGGGTTTCAGGAGGTTTTTCATGAGTCGGCGCTACAGGCGGCACTCAACGCTAGCGAAAGCCACAAGCACCATCAACTGGTGATGGCAACGGATCGCGAACACTATCCTGGGATTGCGTTAGCAACTGATTGTCCGGTGCTGGGGCACCGAGTGTACACGCAGTTTCCCGAAGCGAGTTTACTCAGCATTGAGGATGCCCAAATCCCTATTCACAGCTTCTCGCATCCCGTTTTATCGGTCGATCTAGCATTCGGTAAAGAGGTTCAATGCACTGTATTTGTGGTGCATCTCAAGTCAAAGCGACCGATGATGGCCAAGGGCGTGGATTACAGCGATCCGGTGGAATTGGCTAAGGGGCAGGCGCGATCGCTGATTCGTCGGGCGGCAGAGGCCACAGCGCTAAGGTTTATCTTGATGGAGGTGCTGCGCGATCGGCGCTATCCGGTCATTGTGATGGGGGATGTCAACGATGGCCACACTGCTGTTACGACGCAATTAGTTGCCGGTCAACCCCCTTGGGAATGCTGGCCGTTCCGCAAAAAGGTCCCCGTTTGGGATGTGTTGCTGTATCAGGTCAAGGATATTCAGGCGCGACTGGGCTATGGCGACTATTACTACACCCATATCCACAACGGGCATTACGATAGCCTGGATCACATCATGGTGAGCGAAGAATTTGCCCCCAGTAATCGCAATCGCATCGGCAAGGTCACCTACGTCTCGGTCTATAACGACCATCTTTTTGATCAGACGCTCTTAGATGATGACATCGAATCTTGGAAATCTGACCACGCTCAGGTTGTTACGACGATTGAGCTGAATTCTGAGTAGAGAAATTTGCCTTGTTTGAAGATTTCTGGTGGTTGCTCAGAGTGAGCCCAAGTAAAAATATCCCTCCTGAGGAACCCGATCGCTGGGATGAAAGCAGTGGCTATCTGCTGTTTTCTCTTAGATACCGGTTTCCTAGAATACGTTAAGCAGGCACCGAAACTAGTGGAATGCCTGTCAGACTAAAGGCCCGGACTTCAGTAATCTGAACCTGAATGAGTTGCCCCTTGAGGTCGGCCAAATTGCCTTCAAAGAACGTGAGACGGTTACTACGGGTGCGCCCCATAACCTGCTGGGGATTTTTGGGGTTGACGGCTTCTACCAACACCTCTTCAATGCGATCGCCATAGCGGCGCGATCGCTCAGCGGCTTTCTGAGCCACAAGATGATTCAGGCGTTGGAGGCGATCGGCTTTCACCTCTTCGTCCAATTGATTCTCCCAGAGGGCGGCAGGCGTATTAGGCCGTGGTGAATACGCAGCGGTATTAAGCTGGTCAAAGCCAATATCATCCACCAATTTCAGGGTGTTTTGAAACTGTGCTTCCGTCTCACCCGGGAAACCCACAATGGCATCGGCACTAATTGCGGCATCTGGGATATAGTTGCGAATGGTGTCGATAATGCGCCGATATTTTTCGTGGGTGTAGCCTCGTGCCATCGCCTTCAGGACATCATTGTCCCCCGATTGAAAGGGAATGTGGAAGTGCTCACAAACCTTGGGTAGCTCCGCACAGGCTCGAATTAGCCGTTCTGTGAAGTAGCGAGGATGACTGGTGGCAAATCGTAGCCGCTCAATACCCGGCACATCATGGACGTAGTAGAGCAAATCAGTGAGAGTGTTTTGCCGTCGCCCTTCAGCGGTAATGCCCGGCAGATCTCGTCCGTAAGCGTCAATGTTTTGTCCCAGTAAGGTGACTTCTTTGTACCCCTGCTGGCCCAATACCGCCATTTCTGCCCGAATCGCCTCAGGTGTGCGGGATTGTTCAACCCCTCTAACACTGGGTACAACACAATAGGTACAGCGCTCATTGCAGCCGTAGATGACATTGACCCAAGCCGTGACGTTACTATCCCGTCGGGGCTTAGTAATGTCCTCCATGATATGAACTGGGTCGGTTGCGACGACCTGGTTGCCAGCAAAAACCTGTGTCAGCAAGTCCTCCAGGCGATTGGCGTGCTGAGGACCCATCACCAAATCCAGCTCCGGGACGCGCCGTAATAGCTTTTCACCTTCTTGCTGAGCGACACAACCCGCGACGACCAGGGTCAGTTCAGGATTGTTATGCTTGCGCTTGGCTTGCCGTCCCAGGTAAGAATAGACTTTCTGCTCGGCATTATCACGAATGGTGCAGGTGTTGTAGAGTACGACGTCTGCTTGCAGCGGGTCTGCTTCCCACTCCATCCCCATCGTTTCCAAAATACCAGCCATGCGCTCGGAGTCGGCTTTGTTCATCTGACAGCCGAAAGTCGTGACGTGATAGCGGCGAGGAGCAATGGACATGATAGGCAGAACTAGGATGTTGAGGAAATACTGACAGTCTCTAATCTTAGCGCGTGTTTCCCAGAGGTGAAAATACCCGCTTGTTGGGATGCTTTAGGTCTCTATACATCCTCAGGGTTAATGCCAAGTTCGCGTAGACGCTCAGCAAGTCGTTTAACCTGTTGCTGAGCCTCTTCTTTAGCAGAGCGTTCTGCTGCGGCTGCGCGTCGTTCTGCTGCGGCCTGCTGTTCAGCCTTCTCGGTGTCGGTTAAGAACCAGTTGCCATCTTGATCACACCACCTCAGCCAAAGTTGCGAAATGTCGTCAAATTCTCCTTGCCATACCCCCAAGCCAATCCCTAAATCCTCTATCCAGATACGTGGATTGTCAGGCTGTAAGATTTGCTCTTGGTAGCGTGCGCCGACAAGCTGAAAGTAACGCAGCTTCTGGGTATAGCGACTATACACGATGTAATGAGACACGCGCAGATGACGTTCGTAGACCTCTAATTTGCTAGGCGGTTTGGTCAATTGTGCTGGTTCAGCTTCAATGGCATTTTCAGGGGCAGCAATCACCCGATCGCTTTCCTGATAAAAACGCCCCAAATCTTCTCGTTCTGCATTGGGCGACAAGAATTCAACCACAATACTGGGCGAGTACCCTTCCTGCCAGACGACGTAACTTCGACGTAAGTCATGACCATCGTACAGACGCGGTACATTCACTGCCAGAAACCAGTCTGGGCGTTTATGCCAGAGTGGGTGCTGCACATCGTAGTAAACATTGAGGTTAGTGCCTGTGAACCAGTTATCACGGCTGTAGTCGGCGAGGGTCAACGTGCGGCTTAGGAGGTGCGGCTGCAAATCATGAAACTCATCTGGCAAGCCAGGTTCCTCAGGAAACTCGCTGGGCAAATCATACATGGTGGGCAGCGTTTCGCGCGGTGATTTGGGCGGATCGGATTGGGGAACTGAATAGCCCGTTGCGTAATACTTCATCGTCAGATATCCAATCTCCACAACTGCCCTAACTGATGCTCGAGTTTATTATCACTGTAATACTGTTCTAAGTAGTCTGTAAAACGTTCTTCAGGCCAATACAAGAAAACATTATCTACATCGCCTGGAATATCAGGAAAAGTTTCGGAGGAAGCCAGGATGATTTGCACTTTTGGTTCAAGGAGATAACTCAGGGAAATCATTCTAGTTACATCACCGCTAACAATAATAGGGCTAGCAGCCTTGTTTATAATTTGAGCTATTCGTGGGTCATGATAGCTGCTGTATTTAATCCACCAAGTTTCAGCTTTCATGCTGACTAAGCAAGACGAGATGCCGCAAAAAACCAAGAATATCAAGCCAATTTCGGGGATTCTTTTCCCTCCAAAGCTGGCTTTACTGTTTAGAAATTTAAAGCCTAATGTATAGGCAATGGCCAACTGAACACCTAAGAGAGCAGGAATCAAATAGCGTGTAATCGTAAATCGTTGGCCATTTGTCAGCAAGTCTGGCAATAGGAGCGGTAGAATATTTGTGGCGATGAGAATGATGACAAATATATGTATGTGCTTAAGACTATTCTGAATTAGAAAATATAGTGAATAGATTGAAAGAAGGACAAAAATAGTGAATACGTAGAAGGAAGGCTCTAAAATATCTAGCTGTATACTATCGTCGCCAAATTTTGCATCAAAAATCTGACCTCTATTAAATATTTGGGCATCAAAAAAGTTGACTGTAATATTAAAGAGAGATCGCTTAACCAGTGTAAGTAGGGGCATTGGCGTTGAAACATACCGTGGTTCTTCGATCGCGTCACTGGCCAATATCCAGGGTGGAAAACACGCAAAGCTGCAAAGCATTGCTAGTGTGTAGCCTTGATAGCGATTGACTTGCCGCCACCAATGAACTAGACCAACATATAGGCCATGACCAAGTAGTACCAGGATTGAGAGCATATGTGAGTAGAGGGCGATCGCTACCGCTGCCGCATACCCTATCCAGGCAAAAGGGGTTGGGATGCGTAAGGCTCGCAGCAAGGCTGCACTGGATATCAAGACAGATACTGCAAATAGGCTATAGTTCCTGGCTTCTTGGGCATAGAGCACATGCAAGGGCGAAACCGCTATCAGCAAAGTCGCAATCCAGGCAATGGCCGATGACTGAAACAATTCATAACTCAGCCAGTACATGCTAGGAAGAGCTAGCAGGCTAATCATGACGGCAACCATTCTGGTTTGTAACGGCGTCAATCCCCATATATCGGTCCAGAGCCGAGTCATCACAAAATACAGGGGAGCAATATGAGCATCCTCTTTGAGGAGCGATCGCATGACATCATAAAGGCCACGCTCTGTGGGAGAGTGCTGGTATCGCTGGAGATCATCAATGCCAATGGGCTGATTGGTGACAACAGCCTGTTCGACTTGTTCATAGGTGTAACCAGCGACTCGTAATGATGTGTACACCTCATCGTTCCAGTAATTCTTTTTGTCGATGTGGGCAAACCTGAATACTATTCCCAGTAGGAGAATCGTAAGGATGAGTGCTTTTACTAAATTAGAGCTGTGATGTGTCTTACCAGTAGACATTTAGAGCACGTTGAAGTGAAGTCTTGTTAACGGTGAGGGGCAACGGGGCAAGCAAGATCCTTTCATTCTCCTGAAAATCCTCATAGGTTAAGGTTTCAGGCTCTAACCAGGCTTTAAGAGTGTGCGAAGTCTACCCGTCCAAGCATCAACGGAACGCCGCGCGCCTCGCGCGGCGTTTGCCGAACTCCTGGATGTTCGCAAAACCTCAGGCAAACAGCATCAGATGGCATTATCAAGTTCTACGATAATGATTAGCGCTAGATAACTTCCAGCCATGAGCACCCTTCGATTAGTGATTGCCCTGTTGATTGTCTGCGGGCTGGTGATATTTGTCCTACAAAACATATCACCGTCCATTGGTCTGGTTATTGTGGGAGTCCGCACAGCTGCTTTACCGTTAGCGTTTTGGTTAGGGGGGGCGATCGCCTTGGGAGCCCTTACGACCCTCCTTTTCAGTAATTCCTTAGACTTGGGCAAAATCGCTTCCGGGCGTTCTTCTAATCGTCGGCGCTGGCAGGTCCGCCCGAAATCACCTTCCGATCAAGCAGGCGCAGCTCGATTTCGTTCTCCCTTTTCACGGGGGGCACAAGCAGCCCGTAAGGAAGCCCCCCATGGCAATGATGCATCCCGATCCCGCAGACCTCAAACAGCCCCTCGGGATGCAACCGCTGCCGAAGACTGGCAAACTTGGGGCGAAAGGACCCCGGCAAGTCAGTGGGAGGA
This sequence comes from Cyanobacteria bacterium J06639_14, assembly GCA_039818605.1. Lineage (GTDB taxonomy): Bacteria > Cyanobacteriota > Cyanobacteriia > Phormidesmidales > Phormidesmidaceae > SIO1E4. The sequence continues at coordinate 18,287 of JBCBTQ010000012.1, forward strand.
TTGGTCACCCGCAAATCGGGCGGCAGCGACGGAACAGCGATTCTCACGGCGACAACGCCAAGACCGGGAGCAAGCAACTGGTGTCATCAACGACATGGATAAGGGATGGGATGACTCAGCTCGCGATACGGTTTATGTGCCTCCCGGTGGCAGTGCTGTAGAGGACGCCCTCGATGAGATTGCTGAAGGCTGGGATGATTGGGAGGCCGAAAACACCCCGGCAGCCACAGCCTATTCCCATGGCTATAGCGGCAGCGGGGCCGATTCGCGCGTCGATTCAGTCTACGGTCCCCCGGATGATGCCTTGGAAGAATATCGCGATCGCCCGTCTGGTTCAACCGAGGGCGATCGCGACGAAGACTGGGGACTCGATGACGCCACTGATCCACAGCAGTCGGCGGCAAGTAGCCCTGATACCGAAGAAGGCGAGGGGGTTTATGACGCTGAGTATCGAGTCATCATTCCCCCCTATCGCCCGCTGGATGAAGCGGAAAAAGAAGGCGATCGCACCCCCTAATCTCTGGTACGGTAGGCAAGCAGTGGAGCCTGCCCATCCTCAAGATTACGCGGTGATCACCTTTGCTATGTCAAACTCAGATAACCATATGGACCTTCTAAGGGGCGTCAATCTCTATCTCGTTGGCATGATGGGAGCGGGCAAATCCACCTTAGGGGAGGTCATGGCAAAACGGTTGGGCTATCGATTTTGTGATACCGATGCCTTAATTGAGCAAGTTGCCGCCCAATCGATTCCGGACATTTTCCAAGCCTCGGGCGAATCAGGATTTCGAGCATTGGAAAGTCAGGTGTTGGATCAGCTTGTACCCTACACACGATTGGTCGTCGCAACCGGCGGCGGCATTGTGCTTCGTCCTGAAAACTGGGGGTACTTGCGGCAGGGGGTGGTTGTCTGGATTAATGCGCCGCTGACAGAACTCCAGCGACGCCTGCAAGGTAATCGCAATCGTCCGTTACTACAGCGTGAGGACTGGCCCCAATATCTGGCGAACTTACTGGAAGAACGTCGCCATCTCTATGAAGCTGCCGATATTCATCTGCCTGTCGCAGCAGGGGAATCAACCGAAATCATTGGCGATCGCCTCCTCACCTTGTTAGAAGAGCGCATCGAGCCGTTAGAAGAACGCATATTGCCGCCCTCTTCGGCTCCCACGAATACAGAGGATTGATACACTACGAAAATTGTTTGTGGCCTGTTAGAAGGATGACTGACTTGCCTGCTAGTGTGCATGGAATTCAAGACACCGATGCTGATCGTGTCCGCATTTTAAGTGAGGCCCTGCCGTATATCCAACAGTTTCGAGGACGCACGGTCGTTGTCAAGTATGGAGGGGCTGCCATGAAGGACAGCACGCTCAAAGCGGGTGTGCTTCGCGATATTGTCTTCATGGCTTGTGTGGGGATTCGACCTGTGGTGGTCCATGGTGGTGGTCCCGAAATCAATACTTGGCTCACCAAGCTGGGGATCGAACCGCAATTCAAAAATGGCTTGCGGGTGACCGATGCTCCCACCATGGATGTGGTGGAGATGGTGTTGGTTGGACGAGTGAATAAAGAACTTGTTTCTCTGATTAACCAGGCTGGGGGTGCAGCTGTGGGGCTTTGCGGCAAGGATGGCAACCTGATCACGGCTCGCCCTCAGGGCAATGAAGATGTTGGGTTTGTGGGAGATGTCACGAGTGTTGAACCGGACATCATTCGATCGCTGGTTGAGGCGGGCTACATTCCAGTGATTTCTAGCGTGGCCTCAGATGAAACTGGGCAAGCTTACAACATCAATGCTGATACTGTCGCGGGCGAGTTGGCTGCGGCTCTGCATGCCGAAAAGTTGATTTTATTGACCGATACGCGCGGCATTTTACGCGACTACAAAGATACCAGTACCTTGATTCCTAAGCTCGATATTCAGACTGCCCGACAACTGATTGATGAGGGAATCGTTGCGGGTGGCATGATTCCAAAAGTGAAGTGTTGCGTGCGATCGCTTGCCCAAGGCGTCGGTGCGACCCATATTTTGGATGGACGCATCAACCACGCTCTACTACTCGAAATTTTTACGGACAGCGGCATCGGGTCGATGCTCGTGGCTTCTGAGTTTGCCCAATGATCCAGATTCAATGCCAGGGATTTGGCTTGGCCAAATCCCCACGACCTGTTGACTGGATGTTGACTGGATGTTGACTGGATGTTGAAGTGCCGATCCCTTGCATCCCAATAAAGCTCTGGGTTTTGCCGTTATTCATACAGATGTACGACCATCGAACATTCTTAAAGAAATATAAAGACAATAAGACGGTTTCCATCCTTGGCAACGTCTTTCAGTTTGCTTGCAATCCTTATATAAGTCGGTTTTAGCCAATGGCAAACGTTCAAGTGGCATTGATCTACCGATTGATATGGTGTCGTGAAGTTTTGTATTACTTCATCTCGCAATGTTGCAGAAGGCATACACTAATTTCTCTGCTTGGAGCCAAAAGCCTTACGGTGAGCATCTCCTTTTCTGGTTTGCGTTGGCTGAATCCTGTGTCATCCCAGTCCCAGCCGATCCGCTGCTGTTGATGCTCTGCACGGGGGCTCCCAAGCGATCGCTATGGTTTGCGTTTGTTTGTGGGTTCGGTTCGGTGCTGGGTGGATTGTTGGGCTATGCCATTGGCTACTATGCCTTTGACTCCATTGGGAATGCTCTACTACAAACCTATGACCCCGATATGATGATGTTTCAGCGGGTAGAAGATATCTATGCTCGTTGGGGCTTCTGGGGGGTATTAATGGCGGCAGTGACGCCTATTCCCTACAAGATCTTTACGCTGGCTTCTGGGGTGTTCAACTTCGACCTAGGGCAGTTTGTTCTCGCCTCTGTGATTGGACGGAATGCGCGTTTCTTCTTTGTGGGTGGATTGATGGCCTTTGGGGGTGATCGAGTTCGCACCTGGGCAGAATCTTCATCAGAGCGACTTTTTTGGGTGTTTTTAGTAATGGTTCTGGCCGGAGGACTCGCGGTTAAACTCCTCTAGCCGGATAATGATGAAACTGTGGTTATGAGATGCTTGCTATGGCCCGATTGTCAGCAGAGCTGGAGCAATTTTTTTTCGATGAATCTCGTGGCGCAAAGGTCACCCTAGCTGACATTCTCAACCTCTCAGGTGAGCGGACTTTTGGGTTTCTGTTTGTCCTCTTGGCCTTACCTTCAGCGTTGCCGATTCCAGCACCAGGCTATTCGATTCCCTTTGGAGTTGTCATGTTTGTGTTGTCGATGCAACTGGTGATTGGTCGCCAGCGGCCTTGGTTACCTGCAGGTTGGCAAAAGAAAGGATTTGAACTAAAGCAGGTACAAAAGGTTATCAAGGCCGGTAGCCCTTGGTTGAGAAGAATTGAATCACTCTCGCGTCCACGGCTGACAATGATCTGTACGAGTCACCTGGGTCGGGTTTTTATCGGCTTAGGGATTGCGCTGATGTCAACCGCGATGATGATCCCAATTCCAGGGACCAATACCTTGCCCGCGATCGGTATTTTTGTGACAGGGTTTGGTCTGCTGGATGACGATGGTGCCATCAGCCTCGCTGGGTTAACGATTTGTGCGATGGGCATAACCCTAACAACGCTGATAGTTATTTTTGGTCCTGAAGCCGTGAAAGCGGGGATTGAGTGGATCCGACAAGCGATTTTTTAGGCTCAAAGTGATCCAACATAAAAAGCATCCTGCCCAAGAATCCCGGCCTCTTTGGCAAAACAGCAAGATAACGCTGCTTTTACGCCAGAAATCGAGTTCCTGGCTGCATGATTTCTTGGCGTCATAAGTGCTTAAAATGTATCTTCTAATACTTTTGGGATTGACTGGTCCGCATTGCTTGTGGAACTTACCAACGAGGATCAAGCCTTGCGATAGAAGAATACAGGGGATCAGTCCTAAGGCTTGGTTTTATATACCTTGACCACATTCAGATCCCCGATTTTGTCGCCCAAGCAAACTTCAGCTTCTAAATCGGCTGTGTTTTGGAGGATACAAAAATAATCAAGACTGCTTACCGCCTGTTATGGGATTAAGCGGTATGGGCATGTTGAATGCAACGAACTATTGAGAATGATAGAGAGATATACCGGTCTTCCCAAGACTTTTCCCTATTGCAGGGTGATCTCTATAGGATAGATATGTAGGCCGAGGATCCCCAGGAGGATTTTATGGACAGGACCCTGCTGACTCTCCTACTTTTAAGCGTTTTGCTGATAACAATTTCGGCACCCCATGCCATGTTGACGCTGACTGCCGTTGTGCTGTTGTCAGTGCTGGCAACGCTTGGAGCTTGGGCGGTCCTTCGCTCATTTGAACCGGCTCGTGGAACGCACCGGGCGATAGATTAATCTTCTGCTCACAAGACTACCGCACAACCCAAAGGGGCTTATCCACAGTCTCGATTCATGGCCCAAACTTCGCGGATTTCGGCATTGGGCTTATAGGCCTCAGTCTCATTATATTCCTGCACGGCTTCATAAATGCCAGCTTCTGGGCCTGAACTGGTGCAAAACGTATGGTTGCCCACAAGCACCTAATAGAATGGCGGCACTCAAGCCAACCAAGCGCATCATCTGACGATGGGCAGTGGGATAGACGGTTGTTGCTAAGGTCATAAGCGATCGCCCGATGCAGGGTGGAGTTTTGTCGAAGCTAGCCTTTTGCAGCGGTCTCGTCAAAAGTTTGTGTTGTTCCCAACAGGCCTCACAGCCTACACGCCTCTCAAGAGTGAGGCACCCCATTGCCACAAGTCATGACGACACATCCGCAATCTGAGGTGGCAAGGTCGTGTGCCCGCGCCAAAATGTGTAGCGGTCACTTCGCGAATCGGCATCAGCATTTGCCTTAAATGATTGGCGACAGTCCAAACTCAAACTGTAAGCGGTAAAACAATTGTTCAGGTAGAAACTCAAGCCACGCACGACCTATTGGCTAGGATTGAAGTATTGGTTGCGAACGCTGTTTTGAGATCCCTTTTTGAGATTCCTTCGTTGATCGCCATGAAAAGCTATGAAGCCCGTACAGTCAAGCAACTGATTGGTTGCCATAATGCTGGTGAAAGGATCAAATATGTGTTCTTTTGGGGACATACTCCACCCCATGATGGCTCAATTAATCAAGCCTGCTTTAGCCAGTGGTATGACGCCCCTTTTGAGTTAGATGACATCCTATTTCCCACTTCTGAACATTACATGATGGCTCAAAAAGCCTTACTCTTTGAGGATAAAACTGCCTATGAAAGTATCCTGAATTCTGCTCATCCTGGGGAGGCAAAATCAATAGGACGCACAGTTCAAAACTTTAATCAATCAATCTGGGATGGTAACCGATTTGAAATTGTTGTTAAGGCCAACTACTACAAGTTTTCACAAAATGAGCCCCTAAAACAGTATTTGCTCAACACGTCATCACGTGTGTTAGTTGAAGCCAGTCCTCGGGACACAATCTGGGGCATTGGTCTGGCGCAAAATCATCCTAAGGCTGAGTTGCCTCATGCCTGGAAAGGACTCAATCTATTAGGGTTTGCTCTGATGGAAGCCAGAAAGCGTTTAGGTGAAAATCACCCGGTCGGCTAAATTTATAAAACGACTTGTTTACGATAGGCCGCAGGTGTAGTCTGAAGTGTTTTGCGAAACACGGTTGTCATATGACTTTGGCTACCGAATCCAGTGGCGTAAGCAATTTCTGCAATGGACTGATGCGAGTGTTGCAATAATTGTTGAGCTTTCCGAAGACGACACTGACGTACGTATTGATGAGGTGGAATGCCTGTAGTGGCTTTAAAGGCATGGGCGAAATAGTAAGCACTGAGTCCAACTGCTTGGGCTATTTCTAGTAAGCTCAGTGAGCGATCTAGATGATCTTGAATGTACGCGATCGCTATTTTGAGTGTATAGGGCGTCAACAAATCAGGAACTTTTTTCAAGCAACCGGAAAGGTTGGAATGATGAGCAATGACATGCCCCATGATTAGTGTCGCTAAGGATTCTAAATAGAGGGCTTCACTCACAGGCGAATTGTTGAAAAATGCATACATGGCTTGAGCAAGTCGCTGACCTTTAGGACTCTGCTGTATTTGTCCAGGTAATAGCTTAAGTTCTCGATCAGCTGTGTATTCTGCTGCAATTTGATGCATGATTGAAGACTCATAGAGGCATACTAAAAACTGCCCTGCGGTTTCGCGTGAGCGGTAGTTTGCAGCTTTAGGAATTACATCAAACCCACCTGGTTGTGAGCGATAAGGACGCCATGTGTCAGAGTTAAATGCGGCTAAGCCTCGCCCCGGAACAAACCGAGTTGAAACCATGTTTACAGGTGCCACTAGATCAATCTCTAATTGTCCACCTGGTACAAGGATTACTTTCAAATCTGGAGTTTCCAGCCAATGTCCCCATTGAGGTATCTGCCGCAGTGGCATCTGGTGTGGCCGCACACTCGCAGAGAAAAGGTGTTCTGTTAACGTCTTCACAATTGTTGGCCTCCGCCCCCTCAAGAATTGGAAAGACACATCAAATTTACACCGATAAGGTGAGCCTTACTGACGATATAGAGTGATGCCACCGCAATGAATACCAGTACTGAACAATTACTCGATCAGTTAGGCCAGCCTTACGTGGGAACTCAGATGCAGCCTGTATATACGGCTGTTGTAGCCGTAACGCCAGGTCAAGCAGGACATGCACGGATGTCTGGTCACGCTCGTAGCGACGATGGGAAGTTAGATTTGCCCCTAGCTTTTCCCACAGAGTTGGGAGGGCAAGGACAAGGCACTAATCCAGAACAGCTGTTTGCGGCAGGGTATGCGGCTTGTTTTCACGGAACATTGGTATTGGTCGGTAGGGCCGCTAGAGTGGATGCCTCTCAGGCCACCATAAAGTGTTCCGTAACCCTGGGCCGCGATCCTGAGGATGGTGGCTATACGCTTGTGGTCCAACTAAACGTGGATATGCCCAACATAGAACCGGAAAAAGCCGAGCAAATTGTAAATCAGGCGTATAAATTCTGTCCCTACTCAAAAGCGATTCAAGGCAATGTTGATGTCGAGGTTGTCGTTCGTTAAGCAGGAACGTTTTGTCTGTGGAGATCTTAAGAGACCTCTACGGACGGGAGCGATCTGGTCGAAAGTCTCGCGTATGCTCGGTCATAAAGTTGTTTGGAGGAATGGGTGGCAAGGTGGGATGCACGGGGTTAGTGTAGTACCGATATATTATTGAATGGGCAATACATCCTCTCGACAGGGTTGCATTATTGCTCTGTTACTTCTGAATTTGCTTGAGTATGTCTGCTTCCCAGCCTCCCAAACTGCGTCCGTATCAGGTTGAGTTGATTAATGCTCTCTATCGCAAGCTCAACGAAGGATACCAAAAAGTCGCCATTATCGCGGGGACTGGGGCTGGGAAGACCGTCATCAGTGGGCAAATTTGTGCCCATGCCGAGAGCGCTGGTAAACGGTTGATGTTTCTCGTGCATCTTGATGTGTTGGTAGGGCAGACCTACGAAAAAATGAAGTCCTTTGGCCTCAACTGTGGCTTCATCAAAGCCGGGTGGGAAGAGAATCGCGAAGCCCCGATTCAGATCGCGAGTGTGCAGACGATGGCGCAGCGTAAATGGTGGCGCACCTGGCCAGCCGATGTGGTTTTCTATGACGAGGCTCATACGACGCTCTTTAGTCGGGTCGGCAAAGCCGTCCTCTATAAAACCCATCCTCAAGCTGTACACCTCGCGATGACGGCTACCCCAGAGCGCTTGGGGAAAGATCAGCTAGGCGAACATCTTGATACCTTGGTGGCTTCCCCAGTCCCCAGTGATCTGCAGGCGATGGGCTTCTTGTCCCAAATGAAGTACTTCAGTATGCCGCCGGATGGTATTGCTGACCTGCGCGAAGTGAAGACGGTGCGGGGGGATTATGACGAAGCGGGATTGAAGAATGCCTGCGATCGCCCCGAACTAGTTGCCAAAATTGTGACGGAGTGGCAGCGCTTGACGCCCGGCAAACGGACCATTGCCTTTTGCGTTGACATTGAACATGCTCGTCACGTAGCGGAGGCTTTCCGTCAAGCTGGCGTGCCTTCAGACACTGTTGAAGGTGGCACACCGATTAAAGAGCGTCAGCGGATGTATGCAGACCTGCGGGAGGAACAGATTCTCATGCTGACCTCTTGCAACGTCATCAGTATTGGCTTTGATGAACCCAGCGTTGAAGTCGGGCTTATGCTACGACCGACCCAATCCAGTGCCCTACATTTTCAGCAAATTGGCCGGGTCATGCGGATTTCGCCGCAAACGGGTAAGCACCATGGCATCATTCTGGATCAGGCTGGGAACCTGGAGCGCCTGGGCTTTCCAGAAGATATTGAAGAATATCACCTACCCATGCGGAAGCAGGGCAGCGGTAGCGGCAAACCACCGCCTATGAAGGCTTGCCCTCAGTGTGGTCGGATGGTTCTCAGCTTTATTGTGCGGTGCCCAGAATGCAGCCACCAGTGGGTCTCTGAGCGTCCCGTCAACCTATCTGACATGGTGGAAATTTATTCGCGGGAGCAAGCCCACCAAATCAAAGATATTCCTACACTCGTTGAGATTTTTCATGATCATCGTCGCCGCATTTTCAAAAGCGGCTATGCGGTGACGTTGGCTGAGCACAACTTTTTTGAACATACAGGGCGATCGCCCCGCGAGTCCTGGTGCCTCGGTTCCATTTTTGGTCGTCGTCCCACGTGGGAGCAAAAACAAGCCTTTTTGGAATATCTGCACCGTAGTGCCCGCCGCCTCGGCAAGCGTGCCGATTGGATCATGCATGAATACGAAAAGGAGTTTGGTCCCGGTACTTGGGAGCAAATGGCCCGCATGAGCCCGCCAGTAAGAGGCCGCCAATCAGGAGAAGGGTGATTACCTGGTACTGGTAGGAAATTGGGAGGGAGTTAGGAGTCAGGAGTCAGAAGTTAGAGTCAGGAGTCAGAAGTTAGGAGTCAGGAGTCAGGAGTTAGGAGTCAGAAGTTAGGAGTTAGAAGTCAGGAGTCAGGAGTCATAGCAAATCGGCATGGCTAACCCCGGTTACGGAAAACAGGTGATGCCTGTAGAGGCACGACCGGTCGCGCCTCTTAAATTAAGGGGGTGGGTAAACCGGGATTGTGTATTAGGAGTCAGGAGAGTGGTGGGAACTGGCCTCTGACTCCTGACCTAATCAGGATTTTTGGGTTTAGACAGCTACCCTATCACTAAGGCTGAATCTGGTTGCCTTGTAAGGTTTGTACGAGAGCGTTGATCGATTGAGGTAGCGTTTGCCCTAATTCGGGGTGAGGAACATATGCAGTCACGAGTAAAACGCTGCCAAACAAAGCCACTAAGCGCCAGGGACGAACTTCAATGGTGTGCATGGGAAAGGGTTGATAATTTACAGTCACTATGGAGAGCCCTTTATGAGGTGCGAGCTAGGCAGAGCCAGCAAGAACCTTGAGGACAACTACATAACTGATTTCTCTCTTTCCAGATTTTTACCTGATAACCTTGTCTGACTCTCGCCAACAGGACGCTTTTTGAAGCGGCTGCAACAAAGGCGGCTGAATGATCTAATAAATGGGGTTGATGATGAGGGCTGAAAGATTGGGCGTGACTAAAATCTTGGGGATGAAAATATCACCCAACGAACATCAGAATTTTTATGGGTGTCAGCGCCTGTGAATTAGAAATTCACTAGAAATTCAAGAGTAGAGGAGCGCTACCGTAGTACACCGCCCAATATTGTGGATCGGGTCGCTCTTGCCATTGTGCACGGGTCACCTCGATCACCATGATGGGAACGGAAATGCCCTGGTTTTCGCCAACGACAGTGACGACCGCTTCTGAAATCAGCAAATCGTTATCGAAGGTTTGTTGTACGCCTGTGCGCGCGATCGCTTCCGCCCGTCGGAGAAACGTGCTGAAGCTTTCATCTTCGTTGCGGTTTAGGAATAAACTCAATCGGGAATTGTCAATTTGGGCGACGGCTGGTGTTGTGGCACTCAGGGTGAACGCGATCGCCCCACTCAGTCCCAACACCAAGGATAGCCCCCATGCGGCGGCAACCTTTGGTTTCCTACTAGAGTCGTCACTGAATGTGCTGACTGTCTTCACGGAGCGCTCCCAGATTCTTCTCAACATGCCTAGTCTCCCAGCCGCCAAAGCCGTTAATGCCAACAATTGAACCCATCAAATTCGCCTCTAATTTAGCGAGAGCCACTGGAACCGTCAATTAACACTCCGAATATGCATCGTTTTGTGCAGTCTGTGGTATCGTCTGGTGTCACAGTTATTAGCCTATAAGGCATGGGATCACTGGCTAAAGTGACGGATCATTGTCTAGGACGAGTTTAGGTGAGGGGCAAGCGATGGCTAATCAATGGGCTCTCCTTATTGGGATTAATCAGTACACCGCGTTGCAACCGTTGATGTATGCGCAGGCAGATGCCATAGGGCTGCGTAACTTCTTTGTTGATGAATTGGGAATTCCGGTCGATCACTGTACATTACTGACCGATATGTCGGTATCGGTCGAACCCTATGCTCACGCTCCCTCGCGGACAGCAATTGAAACGCAACTGGAGCGACTGTGTCGTGACAAGGTTGAACCAGGAGATTTGCTCTGGATATTTTTTAGTGGCTATGGTTTGTCTAATGCCGGTCAAGATTATTGGCTTGCCATTGACGCTGAGCCCATGAAGCTGGCTGAGACAGCGATCGCTGTTACGACGATTTTTGACATCTTAAAAACGGCCAGAACCGATCAGATACTTCTCACGTTGGATGTAAATCGGAGTCAGGGCGCGATCGGGCATCAAAATATCGGTCAGCAAACGTTGGCTTTGGCAAATGATTTTGGCATCGCGACTGTGATGTCTTGTCAGCCCGAGCAATATGCCCATGAGACGATGGCGATCCGTCATGGACTGTTCACAAAAGCTCTGTTAGAAGGGGTGCGCTATCACGGTTGTGTAACAGCCTCGCAACTGGCGGCTTACTTGAGCGATCGCGTACCGGAATTGAGTCAACATCATTGGCGTCCGATGCAAAATCCGGTTGCGGTCATCCCGTCGGCGCGTAAATTCATGATGGTGGTTCCCCCCGATGGCCTTGCGCGTCTCCCTGTCACAGAGAATGTGGCCACTGAGTTTAGTGCCGCTGACTTCCCCTCAGCGACGAATACAGATTTTACGAGTCGTCAGACAATTGGCACTACCTCGGCAACTGCAACCCAGCCACCCGTAACGCCACCAGCCGCCAATTTGCCGGTGCCAGCCAAACCTGAAGTGGCTTTGGAAACGGTGGCGGATGCTGCCTCGGACACCAAGGTCCCGTCTACCTCCATGGCGCTTGTGCCCGTGCCATCGAAGCCCTTAGAGGAAGAAGAGGAGGAGAAACCGACCACGACTGGGCTTTGGCAATGGTTAGCTTTGGCAGGAGCTTTAGGCATTTTGGCCGGGGTGTTGATTAATGTCTTTAATATTCTGGATTACCTCCCTGTGCAGTTTGCGCGGATTGATGAGGCTGACTCGGCCCAAACCGCCGAAGATCCTTCACCTGAGGGGGCTCCATCGGATGAGGCGACACCTGATGATGTGACAGCAGCCGACGAACCGACCAGTGGTCCTGAGAGTAATGGTGAGGCGGTTAGTGAAGAAAACGGGGATGGCACGACTGAAACGACCCCTCAGACCCCATCCGAAGGCCCAGAGCCTGCTGATGCCGAAGCCGCAGGAGCGACTGCACCAGAAACAGAAGCCGCTACCGTACCAGGGGCCCCCTTATTTTCTAACAATGTTGATCCTACTGCGGTTGGGGAATCGGCACTGCAGCGAGCTGAAGCCGCGATCGCCGCCAACCGCTATGGTGAAGCCCGTGAATGGTTGCAGTTAGTCCCTCCTGAACTCCAGGATCAGAACTATGAAACGTTACTGCAGCAGGCCAATAGTGAAGTCGCAGACGCGGCTGTCCGAAACCAGCAGATTCTGGATAATGCCCGTCGTATTATCCAGCCATCTTCTGCGTCATTATTCAATGATGCGATTGAACAGGCCCGACAGGTCCCTACGGATGATCCTTACTATGACGAAGCCCAGGAAGAAATTGCGCTTTGGAGCCAGGTGATTTTAGATATTGCTGAAGGCCGAGCCAATAATGGCGATGTTCAAGGGGCTCTAGCTGCTGCTGCACTCGTGCCAGAAGATCAGACGGCAGTGTATCAACAGGCGCAGCAGCGTATGGCGGCTTGGCAAAAGCAAACTGAAAATCAGCAGTTGATTCAGCAAATGCAGAACTCTCTCCAGCCAGGTCAGGCGAGTTCCTTTCAGGATGCGATCAGTGCTCTGATGCAAATTACGCCGGATCAACCCGGTTATGCCACGGCCCAAGAACGGATTAGCCAATGGAGTAAAGATATCTTGGCGATCGCGCGGACCCGAGCGGCTCAAGGAAACATTAACGGGGCGATCGCGGCGGCACAGTTAGTGCCTGAAGGGACGGAATCGTTTGCTGAGGCGCAAGTGGAGATCCAGCGCTGGCAAGGACAGCTGTAATTGGCCTCAATCCGTTTGACAGAGGTTTTCATCCTTTGAGGTGGTGATGGTTGTCTGCGCAAGCTCTCAACATAATTGCGGGTGCGATGTGGACCTGTGAATCAAGCCGGTATCACCAGACGGGAAGATGCGATCGCCTTATTCTGGTTCTTGTGTCGCTAACCAGTTTGCCAAATCAGTGCGATCGGAAAAATCCAGCAAGGCTTCGGCTAAAGCTTCGAGTTGAGTCAGCGATAATCTCTCAATTTGACTGCTCATTGACTCCGGCAACCTCCCAAACCGCCGGAGGAGCAAACGTTTTATCAACGATAGACTACCTTGCTCAATGCCTTGTTCGATGCCTTGTTCGATGCCTTGTTCGATGCCTTGTTCGATGCCCTGTTCAATGCCTCGCTCCATCCAAGTGGTTACAATTTCCATAATGCCCTCCCGCTCCGTTGGCTCTATTCTAGTTAACACCGCCTCAAATACTTGCTCCTCCGCTTGACTCAGCTGCAGATAGGTATCGACAAACCCTGAAATTAATTGCGTCCGGGCCGGATCCAATTGCAGAGTTGCTAACACTCGCAAACACTCTGCCTTGACTTGGGGACGCTCTTCCGGAGCAATTTGCATCTTACTCATCAGGGCCGCTGCTACCGGATTCCGTTGCGCTAGAAAGTCTTGCCAATTCAAGCGATTCAACTGAATCGAGGCAAAATTAAACTCCAACACTTTCAGGTCTGGATCGGAACGGCCTGACACCAGGTGGGCCGATAGGCCACAACCTGCTGCAAAAAGTCGAATTGAGGCGGAGGACCCAAGTTTGGCACGGGACTTTGGGCCTAGTCGTGGGGGGGAGGTTAGTACTCGACGGCGTAAGTTTTCGGACTCATTCGATAGTGGAAGGGTGGTTGGGTGCAAGGAATAGGGGCGGTGTTTCTGCCGCAGAGTACTAGAGTGTGGCGATCGCCTAAGCCTCCCCTGTTCGGGAACTTGTCAAATTGCCACCTTCTAGACTCCCCTAGCGCTGCTGATCTAACTGGCCAATAAGCAATGGGACATCGCTGAAAAATCATGCTCTCCATAGATTACAGATATTTTCAGTGTCTAAAAATACAAACAGAGGTGAAAATACACCTTTGCGAATACTCATTGCCAGACATCGTGATGATCCACACTTTGACACTGGGACAAGCGTCACAGTCAATTGGCACACGGAAGATCTTCCAGCGCTAGAACAGTCTCACAGTTCAAGGGCAACCAAATTCCTTGCACTGTTAGTCAGTTCTCCACCGGAATCAGGCCATTGTCTCTCCCGGAAAGTCTGACTGCGCACACTAATCCGGTTACTCAACTAAATCCGGTTTATCCACCCCCTAGTTGAGAGGCGCGACATGTCGTGTCTCTATCGGAATCACCTTATTTCCCATGATGGGGGTTGGCCATTCGGATGCGGTATTACTTCCCTAATTCAGAGATGCGACATGTCGTGTCTCTGCCGGAGTCACTGGTTTTCCATGACGGGGATTAGAGATTCGGATTTGGTATTGCACGCACTTTACGTTAGGAGAATTCCATGAAAATTCGCATCTTTTTGCTCGCAGCTTTAGGTTTGGTGAGTACTGTCGCCATGGCCCCTGCCGCTAACGCCGAAACGCCTGCCTACAACTACGTTGGTCTTGGCGTTGGCGTTGGTGATATCGGTGACAGTGACGTCGGGTTAGCTGTCACCAGCAAACTATCCCTCGGCAGCAATGTTTCTCTACGACCCGGTGCCATCAGCGATCTAGACTTCAGCTCCGATGGGGAAACCGCATTCCACGTGCCCATCACCTATGACTTCAACGCCATTACCCCTGACGGCAAACTTTTCCCGTATGCCGGAGCTGGAGTTGCGGTTATCACTGGCGAAGATAGCGATGTCGGACCACTCCTCACTGCTGGCCTCGACTACCGTGTCACCGAAAAGGTTACCTTCAACGGAGCCGTTAACTGGTCCATCTACGACGATAGTCAGGTGAATGGCGTCGTAGGAGTGGGGTATACGTTTTAAGGAAGTCGGAATTCGGAGTACCCTGCGGGAAGGGCATAGCCCTACGGAATTCGGAGTTCGGAATTCGGAAACAACGTGAGTTCGACGGCCCTATTTTGGCTTCGTTTACCCCCACCCGCTGATAAATCGCGGGCTAATTGGGAAAGTCTACTAGAAGTAGACTGAGGCGCTATATTCCTTGCATGGCAAAGGACTCAACTCATTTTAATGAGTTTTCCTGTTGAGCCCGCAGTTGACTCGCGGGCGGGCTATCAGCGAAGACAGGATCGGCATCGAATTCACGTGGAAACAGGGTGCGGGTAGGAGGGTGGAAGGTAGGAAAGATGGCGGGAGTATGCCAAATTAACTCCGCCATCTCCTCTTATCCTCTTGGGCTGATTCGGAACGCATCTGCCCTTTAGGCCACCGATTCGATCCGAATCAGCCGATTCGCGTTAATTCCTGATGCGTTGACCTGCTCGGCATTGGGACTGTCGTTCGACCATATACGCTGCCGAGCCGCCGCTCTTGTCAGACCTGTCCGAACATGTCGATCTTCAACTCGCTGTCGGCACTCGTCCAAAGGCACGTCAAGAAACCATGTCTCATGAAAGATATCGTGCCTCAATCTGTCCCACGGAGGATCGTCAAGCAGTAAATAGTTGCCTTCAACAATGACGATCTGTTTTCCATGCTGTAGTTCGATATCGGCTTCAACAGGATCCCCGTTATTGTGATCAAAACTGGGAAATGTGCCAGTTCCTCTGTGACGGGCTTCACGCAGTTCCTCAACCAATCGTTGCGCATCAAACGTAAACGGTGCACCCCGCCGAGCGTGCGCCTCCTGAGGATGATCCATAGCATCGAGCTGTCTGCGATAGTAATGATAGCCATCCATCGGGATGGCGGTTACTTTCTCGGGTAGACGTTGACACATCGCTTGTGCTGTCGTGCTTTTGCCACTCCCAGGGGCACCCGCCAAGCCGATCCAGTGCTTCTGATCGCCATCCAGGTGATCAAATACCCACAAAAGATAAGACACAAGCTGATCGTAGGTTGTCGTCGTCGGCATAACGATGGCGTTTAATTCAAGCATTAATGTGGCGTAGGGGGGCTTCTAAATGCCCCAAAAACTTGGTGTACACAGCCAACCCACTGCCTCATCACGCTTCCCCCCTTCCACTCTTCTCCCCTTCTTCCCTTCCCCCCTTACACAGGCACCTTACCTCAACTAATCCCTCCTTAAACATCACCGACTTGAGCGTGCTCAACCTGACCGAAAATCGCACTCGGATGACAGTAATACTTGAATTCCAGCAAATTAAAAAACGGATCTTCTAAAAAGAAGGTGCGATGCTCCAGAGGCGAACCCGGAAAGCGACGTTTGGGTTGTTGATAGAACTTCAAGCCCTTCGTTAAAGCGCGATCGCACAACGCTTCCCAATCCGATTCCTGCAAGAAGACCAAACCAAAATGCCGGGGGTAAATACCCTTTTGCGGGACCAGATCATCCGTGGTGTGGGCCACAATTTGGTGGTTGTAAAGATTCAAGATGATGGAATGAGGCGATTCTCGCCCCGACTCACATCCCAACCCGTTGACATAAAAAGCTTTGGTCGTAGAAATATCCGCGACGGGAAAAGCCACATGAAAAATGACAGAAGCGGGGGATAGTGTCATGTTCCTAAGAATAGAGACGCCGGAAATGTAGAGACGAATACACCTACGCTACACCTAGCGTAGATTTGTCATAGATTGCCAACTTACCTACAACAGGTTGTGGAATTTATTCAACACATAATTGTAAGGCAGCCTGGCTCAGACGAACGTGCGGAATATTAACCCAAAAAATGTACGCCTATGATATAGTTCGTGTGAACTATAGACGGGATGGTGAATTCCCATGAGTTGTTTGCAAGCTTTTGTCGACCTTGGCATGAGTGCCACCAAGGCTGCGTTTAGTGATGGCATTAGCTTCACCAGTTACCTCTGCCCATCGAAAGTGGCAGACCTACCCCCCTCAGAGTTGACGATTCTTAAAGATCAAGGTGACCAGTTAGGCAGCGGTATCGAGTCAGGAGCTTATTTGCAGCTGGGGGAAAAAGCCTATGCATTGGCTGAAGATGCTGAAGGACGCCCCAATAAGAGTACTGAAATGCTGCGTAAGAGCACCTTGGCCAAGCTGAGAGTGCTGGGTGCTGTTGGTGAACTTGCACACCGATACGAAACCTATGACCTGGAAATGGATATCGGGATTGCGTTGCCGTTCGACGAATATATTTCCGAACAGCATGAAATCAGCCAACAGTTGAAATCGGTCCAATCCTTTCTGTACCGGGGGCAGCTCATCAATCTGGCGATTAATCAACTCAAAGTTCTACCAGAAGGTGCAGGGCTTGTGCAATGGCGTAAGATGCAGGCCATGCAGCAGGGGCAACCCTCAAATCGCTCCTATGTGGTTGTCATTGTGGGGCATCGTGATTTAACCTTCCTGATTTTCCGTCAGGGCAAACCACCGACAGGAGAACCCAGTGGCACTGCCAGAATGGGCTATTTAGAGTTTTTGCAGTCGGTGGCTCAGGGCATCTGTAAACCCGATAATCCATACCTGTTTGAAGCTCTGCTGCAGGGACGAGAGGCCGTTTCATTCCCCGATCAGCCAGGTCGAGTTTATGACCTCGAAGAGCGAGTTCAGCGCTCGGAAGCTTTCTATTGGGAACAGGTGAAGCATCATTTGAGTGAGAAATTTGCGTACCTTGATATTCCTAGCTATGAAATTCTCGTCGGCGGTGGGACGGCCCATACCTTGCTGAAATTGCCGTTGGATGAGTTGTTGAACGCTTTACCTGGCGGGAGTGTCAATTGGTTACCCGAAATTCAACGGGAAGTCGGGACCGTTCTGAATGTCGTTAACTCTGCTGATCAAATTCGGTTTGCCGACTGTTATGGTGGATCGAAATGGCTGGCCATTAAGTTTGGTCGTCCTTTGGAGGCTGCTTCATGACATCACCCAAAAAGGGGGCACGTCGTATCTCGCTGCGCTTGGAGGCTTCACCGGAATCGATTGAAGCAAAGCTGCTGAACCACATTAAGGAAGATCCGATCGCCCCTAGCCGTGCCGTTATGTTGCGAGCGCTAAGGGCTTTTTACCTACCCTGGGCCATGGAGGGAGAATTAGGTGAAGCAGAATTGAAAAATCTCGCCCAAAGTGCGATCGAGGAGTTGCAATTTAGAATTTTCCAAATTCGTCAGCGCTATTTGACGGAAGATGTACCGGGTTATCGGCCCACACCGGCTCCTAGTCAACCAACAAATGGGTCTACCACCTATACACCGCCAGCGCCTAGTAATGTCTCGATTGCGGACATGCGCCAGTCAATTAATCCCGCCGATCTAGACGATTTTTAAGGATATTCGAGACTAGGTACAGGCTGGTGAATATGGCCTTAAATGCAGGGATTTGGGATTGCCAAACCCCTGCATTTGTTTCATGGCTCCGGCTCAGGGGGAAAAATTTAAGCGTCGCGCCCTGATCAGTTTGACCGGCCATTTTTTCGAAACCGGGTTGCTGGAGGCATTATGGCGACGATCGCCGCGATCGCGTCATCCCACAAGCACCGCCTACAACCAAGAGCGCCAATCCCATCGCGGGTTCTGGAACAGATGCAGCATCACTAGGGCTATCTTGCCCCAGCAGTGTGCCCACAAAAGCGATCCCATCATTGGCGCATTCTGCTAACACATGCGCGATAAAGTCACCAATGGGCAAACCGCTTTTATCGACGCTAAACCCGTAGGTATAGCTGCCCGTTTCAGCCAATTCTGTCCCAAAGCCAAAATCTGAGTCAAAGCCGACAGTACTGAAATCCTCAATAAAGGTGACCTCATTGGACACGAGTGTCCCCTCACTAATGACGTTCTGAGGGAGATCGGTATTGCTCAGATAACTCCCATCCAGTGGGATATCTCCTAAAGACGGTGTTCCCCCTGCACTGGTCACCGTTGTTTGATAGGCATCCAGAGAGCTAAAACCGCTGTTGAAAGGGGTTACACTATCAGTCTGCGAGACTTGGTACAGTCCCAATTCCAACATCGGCGAATCATTCGCGGCGTCAAAGCGAACGCCATAAACATCCCCTGCCGAAACAGCTTCAGCAAAGGGTTGGTCTGAAAAATTGAAAAATAGATCCCCCCAAGCAACACTTCCACCGGTGGCCGCTGGAGCCGGTTCACCGCCAATCGGTAAGTTGGTATTGAGGCCAACATACAGGGTTGTATCCGTTTGCGCGTAACCAATGCCATAAAGTTCATAGGCAGAGTCGGGACCACCGACCGTAGCACCATCCACGCCATCGGAAAAACTATCGGCAGTGTAATGGATCGTAGCTGCCCGAGAGGATGCCTGACCGAACACCACAAGCAATAACGTGGTAGGCACCATCAGAGTTTTAGCGAACATAAAAAATAAGCCAAATTCAACTGTGAAGCGAAATTCGCGGGAACACAGTGAGCTTGATGTCACTATATGGCAACTTTTTATCGGCTAGGGAAATTTGTCATTCTCTGTGACAGATATTGGGATGTCAACGTATTGCTATCTGTTTTTTTCATAGAGAACCGGATTTTTCAGACAAGGTGTTTTATTCCTTAACAAACACCCTTTCCCCCTAGAATCCTGACACTGTAGTCACTGTCAGGACATGTGGCGGGGTTGCGTCGGGGGGATAAATAAGTTCCACATCGACGGGACTACGATCACCCGGCGGTAGCGTCAACTGGAGAATGGGTTCACCTTCCTGTCCCTGACGCTGTACGACATGAATATCACGGGATCCTGGGAGCCCCACATTGGTCTCATAGCGGAGGCGGACAGTCCCCCGGAAAAAAATGCGATCGCCCGGACGCTGACGAAACCGTAAGGCCGAGTCGAGGGTTTCATCTTGCAGCGGCGTTTGGAGTTTAATCTCAACCCGTTGAACATCCTCTGTATCGTTATACAGCGGCAAAGCAAGCTTATAGTGAACCCCGTAATTGCCGTGGGCCCGATAAGCGGTGTCACCATAACGGACCAGCATAGGCGCACTTTGAATTTGCTCCGTCCCATAGGTATTGTGATCAACTGTGTTGATCACGTATGAGAAAGACTCGCCGGGGTTCGGAATCGTTAAGGTATCACCGTCAGGTTCATCGGCCAGTCTAGCAATCCATTCCGACCCTTGAGTGACGCCCGCAACCCGACTGTAGTAGAAGCGCTCAATCGGATTACCTTTCCGAAAAGCCTCGGGGTTAGTCGGAGGAATATCGCGCGGTCCGGCGAGTTCGCCGTTGACCAATAACCAGAGCCATTCTTCCAGGGTCGGGGCTCTTTCAAAGCCCTCACTGGTTTGGGGGGCATACATCGATAAGCTAGCAGCATAGACAGGGCCGCTACTGGCTAGCTGCATGAGTACCGAACGCCCGTTACTGGGTACCTGGCGACTGGTCGTCGCCGCCGCCAAAGTCGTGTTTGCAGTTGCCAGAACAGTTCCGGGCGGCACAGTCGCATCCACAGAAAACGGGAATCGCTGGAGCGGAATCGGTGCGTTCATTAACAGATAGGCTTGCTCAGGGGGAATCGTTACCTGTTCGGGCCACTGCGCCTGACTCCGACCTTGCAAAATATCGGTAACGGTCCGACTACCAGGTCCTGCAAAGATGTCGCCACCAGGATTGGAGACGAGTGCTGGCAAGCTCCGGAAGGGGGCCTCCTGGCTGAGGTAACTGGCCCCTTGCAGAACTTCTAAAGTGACAGGTTCTGAGTTGGGGTTGTAAACGACAGCGCCAATAAACAGCGTGCGGCGATCGTTGACGCCGACTCCCCGCGCAATGTGGTGGGCAAACAGATCAAAACGCCCTTCAAAGGGAAAGTTGAGGTGGGCTTCTCCATTCACCATGCCATTCGGCGGAAATGTCGACAACAGAATGCCCGGCTGCTGCACGACCTCAGGGCTATTGCTATTGAATACGGGAATATCATTTAACTGACCAGGAAGCGGACGCACCTCCTGAGGGAGGAGGACTTCATTGGGTCCTGCTGGCACTGCTTCACCTTCTATGGCTGGGATAGAACTCAACAGCATCGGTTCCGGGGTAGCGGGAACGATCGCTGCGACCTGAGCAATAGAAAGCCATGCAAATGCAGTTAACATAAGTCAACACAAATAAAACACCACATTCAAAGATTCCCTGCCCGGATACTTAAATCCGCCAGGGCAAAATTTATTCTGTCGAAGGGGATCAATTGTATGGATAGAAGCAGATTATTCGAAATACGCTGAGCTAGCCTATTAATCGATATAACCCATACTTTATTTCACCAAGTAGTCCTGGGTCTAAACATATCACCAGGACCCTACTGTATCTAGAAGCGAACACGATAGGTGCTCTCACCTAAGAATCTTGATGAGAATTAGACCATTCTCTAAAAATCTTGATAAGGATTATCAAGATCAGTAGGCTATTGACTTTATACCCCATGGATAGGTAGTGTCCCGGAAAGTTTGGGCGTTCAGGGGGATGGTGGGGCGGGGAATTTGGAATTCGGAATTCGGAGTTCGGAGTCCCCTGCGGGAAGGGCATAGCCCTACGGCGTTCGGAGTTCGGAATTTAGAGTTCGGAGTTCGGAGTGCCCTGTGGGAAGGGCATAGCCCTACGACGTTCGGAATGGGGGTAATACCGAATCCGAATGGCCAATGCAGCGTAAATTAAGTTTCTGGGCTTTTGCGATAGGGGCTTGATCCCCCCAAATCCCCTTTACTCAAGGGGGCATTCCAATCCAGATTTTACATAGCCCCTTTTTCAAGGGGGCGGCGACAGCGGGGGATCAAGTCATTACCGTCGAGTTGCGGAAATAAATTAATTTTACAGAGCACTAAACCCCATTAGGGGAAATAGGTGATATCTGTAGAAGCGCGATATATCGCGTCTGTCAATTAGCAACCTGTCGTGTCTCTCAATTAGGGGGTGAGTAAACCAAATTGAGTATAAGACAATGCCTTGTGTTAGCGTGGAGCATCCAAAATAGGGGAATCGGCCTCAAAGGCGTCTACGGAGTCTGGTGGGTTGAGGGCTGGGAGGAAATCGACTTCTGGGCTCCAAGTGTCCAGGGTAAGCCCGACTGCTTGGTCAAGGTTCACAATGCTGTTGAGGAATTCAATTTCCGCTGTGAGCTGTTGATTTTGTGCTTGCACTAAATCTTCTTCTTGGGTAATGATGCGGAAAATATCAGCTCCTGAGCGTCCCCGACGAAAAAGCTCCTGAGTGACCTCCAATTGCAGGCGGGCGTTTTCCGTGGCGCGTTGAGCCGCGTCGACACGAGCCAGATTGGCTCGTACGGTGTTGAGTTGGTTAGTCACTTCATTACGAATGGCGGTTTGCAGTTGGGCCAGCCGATTTGCAGCTTGCAATACTTCGACTTCACGGCGCGTCAGGGCCGTTTCTAGTTCAGGTTCATCAAAGGTACGGCGGAGGACCAAGCCCAGTGTCGTGGTGGAGAAATCTCCCAAGTCGGCATTACCCTCGACATTAAGCTGCCATTGCAAGTCGTTTGCGGCCACAAGTTGATTCAGATCGGCGACTTCGGGGTCAAGTTCGGCCTGGCGATAGTCGGGACGGCGCTGGTAGGCGATCGCCGTTAACGCTTCGACATCGAACGTCTCGATGCGGGCTGCAGCTACGGTAAAAAGGTCCGCGATCGTGTCTGCCGACGCGCTAAACAAAATGGCCTGTTCGGTACCGATCTGATCCAGCAGGGCCGTATTGGCTGCCTCTAGCTGGGTCTGGGCCAGCAACAAATCCCGTTCGGCATCAGCGACAGAGCGATCGGCATCGACCAAATCAACTCTGGCATTGCGTCCTGCTGCAACCAGGGCCGTGAGAATATTCAGTCGTTCGCGACGGCGTTCCAGGGCTTGGGCTTGAATTACCACCGACTCCTGCGCTTCGATGAGGGTAGTGTACTGAATCACCGTGGTACTTACCGTCTCGATTAAGGTCTGCTGGAGTGCCAGTTGATTTTGGGTTTCGGTTAAACGAGCGATTTCCAGGGGGGCTTCATTCACGGCTGTGCCCGCTCCGCGCAGCAGCGGTTGCGTCAACTGCAGCCCGATGGGTGTATCGCCCAGCGCATCCAACGTGAGATTGATTTCTGTGCCCTGGCGGGTGGTGACGGTACCCAGCAAGCCAGCACTTTGCGTCAGGGTCGTGCGATCGCCCAGTTCATCGGTCGTGCCACCAATTGTGCCTGGTAAGTTTGCCGGGGTTGAAAACCCCTCGTCAAAGCGCTGCGTAATTCCGACCCCCAATGCCGGGGTAAAGCGTGGGTCAAATTGTTCCTCTGCCTCCTGGAGTACTTGCCGTTCGATTAACCGCTGTAACTGCTGCTCCCGTAAGTCGCGGTTACCTGTAATAACCAACTCAATTAGCTCTGGCAATAAGAGGGCCACCGGCGATCGGTCACGGGTGGGCAATGATTCAGTGTTTGATAGTTCTGAGTCTTCTAACGTTTCTGCTTCACTGTTGGGACTTTCTGTCTCAGTCGGTAGGGGACCGAAGAGGGGGGAGGTTTCAGGAGGGGTGTGTGGGGTGACTTGGGCGATCGGCAGGGCCAATAATAAGGCCCATGTTGTGGGATGTGGCCGTTTGTTTATCATGATGCTCCCTTGTCTGGTTCACCGTTTGCGGTGGGTTGGGGATGGGTGGGTTGTTTATTGGCATTCGGGGTGGGGCGGGTTTTGCTGCGAGTCACTGGATGGGTGGGCCAGATGCTGGCTGAACACGCTCCTATGGGATGGCGATGTGTATGCATATTCGGGGTGGGCGGGTTTTGCTGCGGGTCGCCGGAGGGGGGGGGAAATGCTGGCTGAACCCGCCCCTACGGGGTGGCGGTGGTGGTGCCGACCATACCGTATTTCCGAATTCATTCATTCATTCTCCCCTCAACGCTTGTACTACATCAATTTGCGTCACCCGCAGGGCCGGGAAAAAACTGGCTCCAACGCCGACGACAAACGCGGCTCCCATAGAAATGGCGGCATCTTGGACCCGAAAAGTGTAAGGGGCTTCGAAGACTTGGGTTGTGGCAACTTTGGTGAGGCCGTGGATGGTGGCGATCGCTAGGATGCCGCCGATCAAACTAAGGAGGGTAGATTCGGCAATGAACTGCAGCATGACTTCCCAGTCAGTTGCCCCAATCGCCCGCCGCAGGCCAATCTCACGCGTGCGTTCCACGACTGAGGCTACAGTGATATTGGCAATTCCAACACCGCCGATGACGAGGGCCAAGATCCCCACCACTTTCAAAATACGGGCACTGGTTCGCTGCTGTTCATCTTCTTGATGGAGGTCTTTAGCATTGCCGAACACCCTGACTCGAAAGCCGGGATAGCGCTCTTCTAAAAAACTCGCAACATTCGTTTCAACCGCTGCGTAGTTTTTGAGATCAGCAATGGCAATTTGCGATCGCCCCCAGCTGAATCGGCCCGCGATCGCTTCCGCATAATTTTGGGTTAACCACACTTCTGGGGTGGGATCGCGATCGGCCCGATGCTGCTTCGTTTCAACCACGCCAACCACCGTCAAGCGAATGGTCCCGAGAAAAATCCCCTCATTGATCGGAGGCTTACCGGCAAAGAGTTGATCGGCCAAGACTGTGTTGATGACAGCAACGGGATAGTACTGATCGAAATCACTCTGCTGAAAGAATCGTCCCGCCAGCATGTGCCGCCCCGTTGCCGCTTGGAAATTGAGCGAAACACCTTCCACATCGACTTCATTTGCCACCTGTGCCTGATAGCGCACTGCTCCAGCAAACACCCTAGTCCGTTGGCTAATATCCGCAATTCCCGCAACTTGCTGTTGAAGCGCGGCGTAGTCTTCGGCACCTAGTTCTGGGGTAGGTTTGGTTCCACTCGGGTCGAACATCCAAAAGCTGACATAGGGATTATCACGCTGAGCTAATTTGGTTTGTAGCTGAGCACTGGTAACCGCATCAATATTGAGAGTGGCATTTACCGCCGCGACTCCCATAAAGATACCTAAAGCAGTCAGACTGGACCGCACCCAGTTGCCACCCAAGTCACGCAAGGTTGTTATCACTAAGTCGATAGGAGATAAACCCATTCACGTATACCGGTTACTCATAATTCCACTCTCTCTAATCAATCAACCATCCATTAACGCATACTAAATCCTGACAATGCAGCCGTTACCCACCCAATGCTTCGCCCATTCCAACCTCTTACCTTGCCAACCCTGCTCCCCTGCTCCTCCCGTGTACAGGCGAGGCATTGGGGTAAAGAACTTCGTAGCAATACAGCGGTTACCCACCCAATGCCTCGCCCATTCCAACCTCTTACCCTGCCAACCCTGCTCCCCTGCTCCTCCTGTGTACAGGCGAGGCATTGGGGTAAAGAACTTCGTAGCAATACAGCGGTTACCCACCCAATGCCTCGCCTCTTCGACCCTACTCCTCCACACCTTCTGCAGGTTGAGGATCCATTAATGGCTGCCCTGGCGTTAGCGTCTCATCAGGGGGGAACGAGACAATCACCTCGTCTCCAGGTTGCAGCCCGGCAACGACTTCGATCGCCTCTAAGGTTTCCAAGCCTGTTTCAATCTCACGCTGTTGGGCTGTATTGTCAGCATCGCGCACCCACACATAGGGATTAGCGGCATCGCGCTGGAGGGCCGTCACCGGGATCACCAAAGCATTCGGGCGTTGGTTCAGGATAATCTCCACGCTGACGGCGCTGCCTGGAATCAGGATGTCACTGGACTGATTAAGCCGGGCCTCGGCTTCGACCGTCGCTTGTTCGGCATTATCAACACTTTCACTGACGGCCTGGGGCGATACCCGCGCAATGCGACCTGGGAATGCCTCTGGATTGGGACCAATAAGTCGTACGCGGACCGGCTGATTGATGGCCACTTTCCCGGCATTTAGCGTCGTCAACTGCAGACGAATAATTTCCTGGGCGGGGTCACCAATGCTCAGCAAACGCCCCTCTCGTTCGACCCCGTCCCCAGCTTTAACATCTACTTTTAGAACGATCGCATCAATGGGCGAAAGGATCTGGTTATCTTCTAGCTGCAGGCGAATATTGTCGGTTTTAACCTGATCCTGCTGGGTCTGCAGTTCGGTTTGGGCCAACTCGACTTCGGCATCCCGGACACTTGACCGGGCATCTTCAACGGCACGGACATCCTGACGAAAATCATCCTCAGAAATGTAGCCCTGATCAAGCAGCTCTTGCGAATCTTGGAGGCGAGCATCGGCTTCGGCCAAGCGCGATCGCCGCTCTTCTAGAATTTCGCGATCGCGCTGCAGCGTTAACTGGTTGATGCGATTTTCCACGAGCTGGTCGTCCAGGGTTTGTTGCAGGGTGCGATCGCGCAGTTCTATGAGTACCTGCCCGGCACTCACTCGCTGCCGCTCTTCCACCAGCACCGCTTGGACTGTGACATCACTGGGTGCTTTGAAGGTCTGCTGTCCCCCCAGCTCTACCACCCCCGCTTCGGTGATCGTAACTTCTAAGTTTTCCCGCGTCGCTGGCACGGTCACGACTTCTATCGGGGCGGACGGCGGACGTCCCCAGGTCTGATAACCTAACCACCCGCCGATACCGACCAGAGCAACTAAGCCGGAACCGATAATCCATCGCAGCCCCGAGCGCTGCTGTGAGTCAGGTTCAGACAGGATATCTGAATCTTCCGGGGGGGGGATCTCTTCGACCGGGGGGGAAAGGGGTGGTAGGGGCGGCGATGCTGCCTGAAGCTTGTCTGGGGTAGTAGGATCCACAGATTTACTCTGCTCAAAAGCTATCACTATCGCAATTGTGTAAAGCAAACCTTTCAAACGTCAACTGCCCAGATCCCAGGGGTCTGGGTAACCTGAAAACTTTTGGTTACACCGACAGACCCCTGGGATCTTAGGAAACAACCAAACCCCTGGAATCTTTAGGGATCTAGATACGCATTGACGATGTGCCCGTCACTGACCTGAATAATGCGTTTGCTATAGCACGCGACCTCATGGGCATGGGTCACCATCACGATCGTGATGCCGCTTGCGTATAGCTCATCAAAAATTGTCATGACTTCCTGAGCCGAGTGTGTGTCCAGGGCTCCGGTCGGTTCATCTGCCAGCAACAACAGAGGCCGATTGACGATCGCACGGGCAATAGCCACCCGCTGCTGTTGCCCCCCCGAAAGCTGCGAGGGGCGTTTATCCAAGCGATTGCCGAGGCCCATGCGTGTAAGAGCTGCCTCAGCCCGTCTTCGCCGTTCGCGCATGCTAATACCGGCATACATCATGGGTAAGATGACATTCTCTAAAGCTGTCAGATTACTCAGCAACTCGTACCGCTGGAAAACAAAGCCGATTTTTTGGTTCCGAATGCGGGCTAGGCGATTTTTGCCGATGCGTGAAACGTCAACACCGTCTAGGAAGTAGCGCCCGCTGGTGGGTCGGTCCAGGCAGCCGATGATGTTCATTACGGTGGTTTTGCCGGAACCGGATTGCCCCATGATGGCGCAGTATTCCCCCCGCTGAATGGCGAGCGTAATTGAGTCGCAGGCCCGCACAGCGGCCTCACCTGAGCCGTAAATCCGCGAGACCCGCTCAAATTGCACGATGGGGCGTCCTGGCGGTGAAGAACCGTTGGTGCTCAGCGAATTGGTTCGGGTAAAAACAGTCATGGCCGATTCCCATTGCCGGTTTGATCTTAGCCTGGAGATGGGATTTCTCGCTGACAGCCGCATTCTTAATATCTTGAGGCACGAAATACCGGATGAACCCCAAAAGTTGCGTTGCCTCTTTTATTGGTGACTCGGGGCTTTATCCTAAATCCGGTTTATCCACCCCCTAATTGAGAGACGCGACATATGGCGTCGCTACAGGTACCACCTATTTTCCATTACGGGGGTTAGTACTCTGTCAATTTAATTTCTTACCGCACCTCGTCGGCAACGACTTGATCCCCCGCTGTCGCCGCCTCCTTGAAAAAGGGGCTATGCAAAACCTGGATTGGAATGCCCCTTTGCTCAAGGGGGGTTGGGGGGATCAAGCCTCTATCATTGACGGCCAGAAACTTAATTTACACTATATTGGCCATTCAGATTCGGTATTACGCGGGATTAATTTTGTCGATTTGAATTTGGGTCACCCTCAATGGCTAGCTGGGATTGTGATACATGAGGGCATCTTTGACCTTTCTGAGTCGCGGCCACTGCTCCGCCTTGGTGAGGAAAATCAGCGTGTAGGCTTGGGACAAGGCGATCGCCGATTCAAGGAAAGGCTTCAGATTACTATCGGTTCGATACTCGCGCCCCATGCCCCGGTAATAGCGACGGGCAATGGCGATCACATAGTAGGGATACTCGGGAAATCGTTCGACCACCTTCCGTACCAAGTACACGGCTTTAACGTCTGGACAGATAGAAAAGTACTCGGCCAACTGCTGAATTTCTGCCGTGGGTAAATCGTGCGGTATGAATTGGGTATTGGCATCAAATTTTGAGCGCTCAGTTTGTGCCAGGTTCCAGACTTTTTCATGCTGCTGCCACTGCTCTTTATAGGGCTTAGCTAGCGCTGGCTGGTCTTGTTTGAGATAAAAGGAATAGAGCTGACGGCAAGCAGGAATGCGGAGGGACGGATCACGATCGAGGGCAAACTTGAGATGGGCAACGCCTGTGTCGTCTTGGGATTGCTCAAGCAACAGATACCCCAACCAATAGCGAGCTGCGGTGTGGTGCGGGTGCGTTTGGGCGATCGCTTGAAACATGGGTAGGGCAGCTTCAGGATCCCGTAACCGCCAAGTCATAGTAGCCTGCTTAACTTTCTCTTCAACGGTCAACGCTTGATCGGCTTTAGCATTCAATCGTTCCAGGTAATCAAGCTGGTGGTGCGTGCGATCGTAGCGCTCCCGCCAATCCTCGGCTTCTTCTGTTTGCCAGTGTTGATTCAACTGGGCCGTCAGCTCATTGAGCTGATTGCCTAACCAAACCGTAGCCCGCTCTTGGGGAGCCTCAAGCACATCAGGCAGGGAATATGCCAGCGCCTCAAGACGATCGCTCAGGCAGGGGTGGGTTGAGGCATTGTTGGTTTGACGCGCTAAACGCAACGCTAACAATCGTTGGTGGGTCTCAGGGGTGGTCCCTGTTTGCAAGGTTTCTAACAGTTGCGAGACAACATTCTCAGGCGGCTCTTGCAGTGTCAGGGATTGACGGCGAAAATCCGGCCAAAACTGCTTGCTCAACAAAAGACTATTCACATTGAGCCAGATAAGGGCCTCGGCTTTATGCTTAGCCCCTACCAGGTCCGCCGCTCGGCGATCGGCTTCGTACTCTTGCGATCGCGCATGGACAAAAGAATACGCTCTGAAAAAGGGGCCATACCAGCGGAAGAAGCGCTGAAACAGAAACCCACCCCGACCATTGTGTTCAAAACGCTCAGCCAACTCATACCAGGTACGGCGAACACGATAGATCCACGCCCCTACCCGTCCATCATCCCCACATAGATGGGCTAACTCATGGGCCAAAACGGCTTTACATTGCTCCGGAGACAGAGCATGCATCAGGGGCAAACCGATGAGCAGATAGTTGGTTTGCCAACCGATAAAGCCATATCGAGGCCGCTGCATAATCGCTGCATTCAGATCTTCATTGAGGATGACGGTGTCCAACCTCGGTGCTTTGAGTGCCCAAGATAGTTCGTCAAGGATGGCAAAGAACTGGGGCACCTGCTTACGCGTCAGGGAAATGCCCTTAGGGGGCTTAAAGCGCACGAAAAACAGACTTAAAAACCCAAGGGCAATAAACCCCGTAACCCGATTGAGTTGGCCAATGGAGTCATATCCCTGGAGATGGATAAAGACCTGCCGGGCACCCCACAAAGCCCCAAATAGCAGCACAAAGACCATCAAAATGTAGGCATAGCCTAAGCCCGCCAGTAGCTTTAGCCGAGCCCGATAGTAGGCTGGCTGACGCTGGGCCACCGCCTCGATTTGCTGCACGAGGGCCTCAAACTCTTCCGGGGTCGAAACGGTTTGTTTGCGAAGCTGAGCGATCCACTGCAGCATAGCTAACCCCAAATAATTCAATCCTACTTACCGTAGGATAGCTAGGGAATCCGCATTGAACAGAGATATATCGCAGCAAAGACTTGCGAAACCAGAAGCTTGCCACCGTTGTCTTAACTCATCGATTCGATTTGATTTCTCAATAGAATCTTTGCTGCCTGGAATGCTAACTGAAGCGTGTGTTATTAACCTAGGCGCAACCAGATTTAGCCTCGGGTTGCGCTGTCAGCACATCTGCATATCGGTGTAAACAGCAAGAAACCTTTCAAACAATGACGGATAGCAAGAACCAACTCCGTGACAGACTGCTCCTGGTCGGTACGGGCATCGTCTGTGCAGTCTTGGCAGCATTATTCTGGCGATGGGCTGGCATGCATGGGTTTACGATCCTCCTGGCGATGTCTATGGTTGCACAAGGGTTCGATAACTTTCGCCTCCGGCAACAGGTTAAACGGCTCAAGCAAAGGGTTAAGGGGCTCACACCAGACATCGAAGAGTAAGGGTGCTGGGCAAATCTTCTGAGGCTTGTCAGCGCAAATGTTAGGAATGCATCTTGACAAAACTCAAGCCGGGATTCCGAACCAGATAGCGGGTAGTACCAGATAACGGGTAGTCAAGTTAAATTCATCCACTGACGAGTGTCAAAACAGTGAGTTCTGGCGGACAAAAGAAGCGGCCCGGTAGATAAGTCCCTAGCCCTCGGTTGACATAGAGCTGATTGGTTCCTACCTGATGCAACCCCATCGCCCATTCCCAGTGCTTCAGAATGCGATCGCACTCATCTTTTAAATAGGGCATATTCTGCCTCACCCATATAGGCAAAAAAGGGCGCGTTTGTTGGGCCAAAATCGGGAGTGATCCCAGTCCTGGCAGAACTACTTGCCCGCCATGGGTATGCCCCGATAGCTGCAGATCCACCCGCAAATGCTGGAGCTTCTCCGCCGTATCTGGATTGTGAGCTAAGACCAAACGCGGTATTTCAGGGGCGAGCTGAGCAAACAGCGGTTCCGGATGGCACTCCCGCGACCAGAGATCAGCCAACCCCACCAGCGGCAGCGCTTCGCCCAAGGGATAGGCAATCTCATTCCACAGGACCGTAACATCCGCTTTGGACAACGCATCGATAATGTTCAAGCGCCCGCTTTTCGTAATGTTGTCGTGGTTGCCCAACACAGCGTAGCTACCCAGACGACTTTTCAACCGTTTTAAGAACGTGGCTAGCTCGTAGATAGGCTCGAATGCGTCCGTAACAAAATCACCCGTTAACACCACCAGGTCTGGAAAAATGGCGTTGCATTGGGCGATCGCTTCCTGCAACAGCGCTGGTGATAGTCGTAGCCCATCAAAGTGAAAGTCAGATAGCTGTACCAGGGTAGTGCCGTGGAGACTAAGCGGCAAATCACGAATCGAGACCGTCACGCGATCTACCGTCAACGGGCCAGACAGGAGTGTGTGCATAGGGTTGAAAAAAAGGTTTTATTGTTTTTATGCTTGACGTTAATGATTTTGATTAGGTTATGATCAATTGATTATTTATGTAAGACCTTTTACGGACGCTGCGCCTGTCATGTCTGATTCTTCTCAACCTTCGAACACGACGGACAAGAAAAGTCCCCAAACTGCTGAGCGTGGTACCAACCCAGTAGTGGAAGGTCTACAAACGCTGGGGCT
This sequence comes from Cyanobacteria bacterium J06639_14, assembly GCA_039818605.1. GTDB lineage: Bacteria > Cyanobacteriota > Cyanobacteriia > Phormidesmidales > Phormidesmidaceae > SIO1E4. The sequence continues at coordinate 49,673 of JBCBTQ010000012.1, forward strand.
AAGTATAGTTCTGGCCCTTGGCATTCGAACTTTTGTGGCTGAGGCACGCTACATCCCCTCAGGATCCATGGAACCTACGTTAGAGATTAATGACCGCCTTGTGGTGGAAAAAGTGAGCTATCACTTCAACCCACCGGAAAGGAGTGACATTGTTGTATTTTGGCCTCCGGATGATTTGTTCCAAGAAGGGGAACGTCGGGATGCTTTTATTAAGCGGGTTGTGGGATTGCCAGGCGACACCGTTGAAATTGCTGATGGAACTGTTTTTGTCAACGGCGAGTCTTTAATAGAGGACTACATCAAAGAACCTCCTGTAAGTGATTGGGGTCCGGAGACGGTTCCTGAAGGCTCTTATCTTGTCCTCGGTGATAATCGTAACAGTAGTTTTGATAGCCGTTCCTGGGGATTTGTCTCGCAAGAGGACATCATTGGTAAAGCCGTCGTACGCTTTTGGCCACCAGGACGAGTTGGCGGACTGTAACAGTTGCCGAAAGGAGGGAAGTCCCCTAACATAGGGTGCCATTATGGCTGAACTTCCACCATTTGAAAATTCTCCCTCGCGCCCAGAGGCGGTTCCGATCGGTGATACCTTATCCTTCCGAGTCGAGCCCACTGAGCCGCGTCAGACTGACCGTTGGCGGGGGACGCGAATTCTGTTTGCTTGGCTCTTCCGTTGCGCACTGTTAGGCGTGGGCGTGGGCGGTGCCTGGTTTTTGGGGATGTTGGTCGCACAGTTTTTGCCCTCCTCTGCGACGGCACCCCCCCTGCAAGAGGTTGTCGTTAGACGCACTAATCGGGTGGTGCAAAAGGTTCGTCGCCTGCCTGCTTGGTGGCGTGGCGATGCCCTGCGTCCCAGCATTGCTCCCGCGGTTCCTCGACCGGCAACCGAGACGTCTCCACCGGCTCCTGCCGTTCGTCCGATCACCTTATCAGCGCTTGAACGCGAGCAAGTTGCTGTTGAGTTAGAAGCAATTCAAGCCGATTTGCAGCAGCTCCGCGATCGCACATCAGCCGTCGAAACTCAGCTTGGCCTGCCGGATCTAGATCGCTCCCTTGCCGAGCGGCTGAAGAGTGCGGAGAATCGCTTGTCGCCTCCTACAGAAGGGAGCCAGGCACCTGTCGCCCCTACAACGGCATCCCCGCCTACCACTCCAGAAACGACCCCCGATCCCCTCTTCCAGGTCGAGGCTTACCGGGTAACCCTGCCCAGTGATATTCTCTTTGACCCAGGAGAGTCAATTCTGCAACCGAACTCCCAGTCTTTGCTCGACAGCATTTTGCAGGATGTCGGGCAATATCCAGGGGCCACCATCTTAGTCGGCTGCTACAGCGATATTCAGGTCGGGAACAGTACCGCCACCGACCTTTCATACCAACAAGCCATCGCCATTCAACGCTACCTGGCCCAGCGTCTCGGCAATGACACCTATCACTGGGTCGCCGTCGGTTATGGCAATACGTCTTTAGGGACTGTTGGCAGCACGCAGTTGGGGCGGCGGGTGACGATCGCGATCGTGCCGTAGAGAGTTTGAATTCGGAGTTTGGAATTCGGAGTACCCTGCGGGAAGGGCATAGCCCTACGGAATTCGGAATTTTCATCGTGAGCGCTTTTGATGCTGACGGACGCCTCTAATCACCCAAGAGGACAGATCGCTACAATTGCTATCTGAATATCTTTTCTCACTTCCGAATTCCGAATTCCCTATGCGTATCATCTACTTCGGTACCCCTCAATTTGCTGTCCCGAGTTTGGCAAAGCTTTTGCAGCATCCTGACTTTGATGTGATTGCGGTAGTGACACAGCCAGACAAACGCCGGGGGCGGGGGAATCAGGTGACGCCATCCCCCGTGAAAGCGATCGCGCTGACAGCAGAAGTGCCTGTGTGGCAGCCCCAGCGCATTAAAAAAGACGCTGAGACTCTGAAGCAATTGGCGGCGGCGCAGGCTGATGCGTTTGTTGTGGTTGCCTATGGTCAAATTCTCTCCGAACAGATCCTTAGCATGCCGCGTCTGGGCTGCGTTAATGCGCACGGCTCGGTTCTGCCCAAATATCGCGGGGCCGCGCCCATTCAGTGGTGTCTGTATCACGGCGAGTCCGAAACAGGGATTACCACCATGCAAATGGATGTCGGGATGGATACCGGCCCCATGTTGTTGACCCAAACTCGTCCGATTGGGCTGCTAGACAATGCCTGGGATTTAGCCAAAGACTTAGCCGCAATGAGTGCTGAATTGCTGCCCCAAACCTTGATGCAGCTTGACGCGGGCAGTTTAGTACCGACCCCCCAAGATGATGCCCAGGCGACCTATGCTTCCTTGATTCAAAAAGAAGATTACGAATTGGACTGGCACAAACCCGCGATCGCCTTGCACAATCAAGTGCGCGGTTTTTACCCCAACTGTTTCACCCAAATTCGTCAAAAGAGTCTCAAAGTAGAAGCGACCGTCCCCTTAGGCGACGCCTATTGGCATCAGCTACCAGAAACGTTGCAAAGCTTACAAACAGGGATGGCGGATTTACCGACTGATAGTCAACCGGGAACGGTCGTAACTGTTGTTAAAGGCATTGGACCGATTGTGCAAACTGGCGCAGGACTCTTATTGCTGCATCAGGTCAAACCCAGTGGCAAAAAAGCGCAAACTGGCTGGGACTTTGCCAATGGCAATCGGCTGGAGGTGGGGGAATGTTTTGGGGAGTAGAGGGTAGTGGGTAGAGGGTCAGGGTAAGCGCAAGAAAAAATTGCTCCTGGTATGGTAGTTCGAAGGATCACAATTCGACCTCATCTACCATGCCAA
>JBCBTQ010000013.1:0-50042 GCA_039818605.1 Cyanobacteria bacterium J06639_14
GGCGGCAGTTCTTGCATGGCAAAAGTCTACCATCCTCGCCTGCACCAACACCCAGGTCAACCCAGTTGAGCAATTACGATATTTCTTAGCGTTCAATTGATTCAATAACTGTTTAAGAACAAAACCCGAAAGGGCGAACAGGTATTAGGTTTGCTCATCCATACGATCGCCGGATCGAGCCGTAGCATAAGCGATCGCCCCCACAATGAAGATACCTCCAATGAGTTCTCTAATCGAAGGAACTTCCTGCAACAAAAAAAGGGCTAGGAGGATTCCATAAAGTGGTTCCAGACATGCGATAACGCTCGCTAGTTGGGCTTTGATAACAAGCATGCCTCGAATAAAGAGGGTGTGAGCGAGGGCGGTGAAGATCACACCCAGCAGAACAAGTTGGCCCAATTCAAAAGGAGTGATAGACAGCGCTGCTTGTCCAACAAATGGCAACAGGATCAAACAAGCTACAGCATCCTGATACAAAGAAATCGTCAGTGCCGGATAGTTCGCAACAAACTGGCGGTTTAGTACCGAAAGAAGCGCAAACGTAAAGCCAGAAACAGTTCCCCAAAAAACACCAAGGGTGAGATTGTTCGCAAGGTCAAACTCTGGAATAACCAGAACCAAGCCAATAAAAACAACAATCGAAATCACAACATCAAATGCGCGTATACGTTCTTGGAAAAAGAAAGGCTCCAAAAACGTCACAAAGATCGGGAATGAGGAGAATGTGAGCAACCCAATGGCAACTGTAGAAATCTGAATTGAGTGAAAAAAGGTAACCCAATGAATCGCCAGAATGCCACCCATTAGAAGAAAGCCGAGTAAATCTTTTCTCCGTTTAAATTTGATTCTTTCTTTGAGGATAGCTAAGGCAATCGCTAGAGCAACACTTGCAAAAAAAGTTCGACCAAAGACAATCAGAGAAGGGGAAAGGTCAAGAAATTTGCCGAACAGTCCAGACACACCAAACAATAACACCGCTAGATGAATTGCCAGGAGTCCGCGAAATCGATGCTTCATTAATGAGCAAACTAAAGAACTTCGCATGCAAGCCTAACATTTGTGAGGCTTGCGACGGCCCGCGACGGCAGCATTGAGATGAACGACTGACTCCCAAGCATACAGCCATTCTGCAAACTTCCCGCCACCGGGCGCATCGATGACGGTGCGCTCAATCGCTTTGGCCCCCAATCGCTCATAAAACTTACGCGTACGATGATTAGCCTCAAACACCCAAAGATAAATCCCTGCCTCATCCCCTTGATTGAGAAGTGAGTTGGTGAGCACTTTCAATAACTGTGTGCCGATACCTTTGCCACGCGCTTCAGGCATCACGTGTAGATTATCGAGCAAGGTTCCCCATTGGGCATCATGAGCAACATAGGCAAAGGTAAACCCAATAGGCGTTGTGTCCGATAAAGCCAGAAATCCGAGACTACCTGATGTGGACTCCCCAAGGCGTTGATGCCATAGCGTTAGACGCTCCTCATCGATAGGGCCGTCAAGATAGCTATCAAGCAGCATGCCGCGATAACTTACGCGCCAACTTATTGCATGGAGGCGAGCAATCGTATCGGCATCGGATGGGGCGATCGCACGTATATGAAGCATCGTTTTACGTTAAAAAAAACTGCGCCGTCTGCATGCACTGGTTAGCCATTATTGAGTAAATTGTCTCGGCTTTTGATGGCCTATGCGTTACATCATCAGAGGAATGATTTGAATACCAATCGTCTATGACGCGGGTACGACGCTACCCAGGATGAAGAGGGAGGCTGGGCTTTCGGGTGGGGTGCCGTGGGTCATATCAAGACGGGCGGGGAGTTCTGATGGACGGGTAGGGTTTTGACCCACGCGACGTGGGAGGTGTTTTTCGGGCAAATCTGCATACCGAAGACCACTTCTACAAATGATGGCTACACATCACGGAATTTATAGGGGCGCACGGCTGTGCGCCCTAGCCAATCGGTTACCGGGAGAATCGGGATACCCCTCGTTATGGAAAATAGAGGATTCCTGCAGCGACGCGACATGTCACATTACTCAAAAACAGGAACCCGATCCCTATGTTGACGCTAAGCGCCAACCGCTTCTTTGGCCGCGTACATAACTTCAACGCTAATTTCGCTGAAGCCTCGATCGCGCGCAAACTTTTCGGTATTTCGCTTTACCTTGCCTCTCACAAAGCCAGGAACCCGGTTAAGTTCAGTGAGAGCATCCCGCGTCCAAGAGAGGTCGGAGTCAGCCGAGACCGTTTTGGTGATCACTTCCTTCGTGTCATGACCACCGAAGATTTCCAGCAGGTGGTCTTCCATGCCCAGGGTGAATGAGTTGTAAACTAAATCCACGAGTTGATTGGTCCCTTCGTACCCCAGGAATGGCCGATATCCGACAGGAAAATCCTGAATGTGGATAGGAGCCGAAATGACACCACAGGGAATATTCAGGCGCTTACCAACATGGCGCTCCATTTGGGTGCCAAAAATAGCGGCGGGCTCAATCTGGGCAATTTTGTCCGCGATCGCCCCATTATCCTCACTGATCAAAATCTCGTCGCAATACTCACCAACCTGCTGGCGGAACCACTCCGCATCATACTTGCAGTAAGTACCTGCCAGCACCACATGGATCCCCATCTCCCGTGCCAGAACTTTGGTCATAGCGGCAGCATGGGTAGAGTCGCCAAAGACCACAGCCTTTTTACCCGTCAGGTTTTGGCAGTCAATGGATCGCGAGAACCAGGCCGCATTGGAGACGAAGCGAGTCTGCTCATCGATAAACGCTTCATAGTCCACATCAGCGCCCTGGGCATTGAGCACTTTTTGGATCGCCCGGATACAGCGGGCCGTTTCCACAACTCCCATCGGCGTAATGTCAATAGAAGGTTGATCGAAGGAGGACTGCAGATACTCAGCGGTGGCAGGCCCGACTTCGCGATAGGGGATCAAGTTAAACCAGGCTTGGGGCAGTTGCTTAATTTCGGCAACTGTTGCCCCATCAGGCAGGATCACGTTGACCTCGATGCCCATGGCCTCCATGAGCTTTATGAGTTCGGTGCGATCGTGGTTGTTGTGAAAGCCCAGAGTGGTCAGGCCAATAATGTTGACCGAAGGGTTGGGAGTTCTCTCGGTAGATAATTCGCCTTTTTTCTGGGCGCGCTCTAGATAGTACTGAACAATTTGCTGGAGGGTGCGATCAGCAGCCTGGAGTTCGTTGACGCGGTAGTGATTCACATCCGCCAGCAGCACATCCCCCTTCGAACTTAACCGAGCCCGTTCCACAAAGTTCTGGAGGTCTTCTTGCAGAATGCTGGAGGTACAGGTAGGCGTCAGAACAATGAGATCGGGCGTTTCTTCCTGATCTTTGCGAACAATGTTATCGACCACCTTTTCTTGCGATCCCCGTGCTAACACCGTGCGATCGACAATGCTAGCCGTCACCGGGGTAAAGTCGCGCTCACGCTCCAACATGGAACGCATCACATTGAAGTAGTCGTCTCCCAAGGGGGCATGCATAATTGCATGCACATGCTTGAAAGAGCTGGCAATCCGAAGGGTGCCGATATGTGCAGGGCCGGCATACATCCAGTAAGCCAGTTTCATAGGATGAGTCTCCTGTTACGTGGTCTAAACTGCTAGTGAGCTTTTGCCGAAAACCCTCACAATCACAGACGCAGGTTGGACTCGGTCAAGGAAGTTATCAAAAGCCTTAAACTTCCTCTGTATTCCTGCTCACTATAATTCAACCGTTTGGTTCTAATCCCAAATTTAATAAGAGCTTTCACAGACTGATAAATTCCTCAACATTCTGCACATCGTAAAAGGCTTTCACAGAAACAAGGAAAGTGCGATCGCGGGAGCAATGACCCAAAAAACAATGGCTTGAAAAACGAGGCGGTTGCGCTGCTGAGCTGGAGTCATTAGTGACGATACTCCTATAAATCAGGAACTACACAGATGGCATCTTACGGATGCGTCTCAAACTGAAACTCTTAAGCCTCAAATAAATTTACATTGCAGACCGTATACGGGCTTTTCGCGTTGCAGCCCCCCAATACGCTTCTCCCCCTGTCGTCAGGGTTCGATACCGAAAGTAATCGCTACGTACTTTGGGCCGAGCACATAGCTATGCGCTCTTACAGACTCGTGCGATGTAGCCACGACTCATGGGAATGGCGTTGTTGCTAGAAACTTCAATAACAAAAGCTACAGGAAACAGGAAAACAAACTTCTTAGTCGTAACCCGAAAATTTCCAAGTTTGAGACAATTGCACTAATTTCCTTTGGGATCAGCCCTGATGGGAGGGAAAACATCTCGGGGTTTACACGTAGATTTCGCCGCCGACAACCTACTCACTCGGGATCATGCAACCCTAGAAGCGGTAGGACACGCTGAAATAAAATCTTAGTCCAGGGGGATCGTCCGTCGATAGCTCCTCGATATCAATTAACGGATATGCCAGATCAGCCCGAGCACTGAGCTTCTCAGTAGGGTTCAAAAGAAAGCCAACGCCTGTACCCAGTAGAAAGTTGTTATCTGTGACGCGGGTGCTACCGTCGTTGTTCCAAACGTAACCGCCCTCTAAGAAAGGCAGGACTTGAAAAAACGGCAAACCCGTTTCATCACGGGTCACTGTGATGCGATCTTCAATGGCGAATCGTAACCCATTGTCACCAAATCGCTGATTCTGGTCATATCCCCGAACAGAAAGCCCGCCACCAATGAAAAACTGCTCTGATCCTGGCAGGCTATCGCCAGATAGTTGCAAACTGCTCTGTAGCGTCAAGAGATGATCGGGTCCCAAACGCTGCACCCGTTGGACTTGTCCCAGCCAACTGAAGAAACTCCCTTCATTGCCAGAGGGTAAATCCGATCGCTCGTCGCCAAAGCGAAATTGGGATTGCAGCGCCCACGCACCATTAATGTCGCGATGCACATAGTCTTGACCAAAACTAAAAGCATTGATGCGACTATCATCCGTAATGATTCCCCCGATGAGCGTCGAACCTTGGCGGTGACGGTAAATCAGAGATAACGCAAACTCATCGCGCGGCGTCCGGATCAGCGGTTGGCGAACGCTGACCTCATAGGTATCTGAAGATCCCTCTGTATCAAAAGCGAAGGCGGGTTGATCAGGGTCCGTGATCCGAAAATCATTCGGGGCAAATCGGAACTGGAGCGTGCCATTCATGGGGTTGATGGGAACCCGGTAGCCCAATTCATAAACGTTCGAGCCTTCCGTATTAGTCACGCTCGCTGAGCTGAACAAGGTATCCCCTAAGCCAGCCAAATTGCGAAACTCTAACCGAGCACCAAAGCGAACTTCACCGACGGCAGGCGGAGAGTAACTGTCACTGAAAACTGAACCACCGATCATGTTCGCTTCTGTAACACGAACGATGAGGCGACTTTTGCCCACGCCACTGCCTGCTCGCAAGCTCGCTTCAACCTCGTCAAACATGGGATCAATCCGCAAAAGGCGCAGTTGATCTTCTAAACGGGCTTGATTAAGGGGACGGGTCCCGCCTAGCTCAACCCGAGCCCGAACGTAATCTTGGAGCCGGTCGGTGCCTTCAACCTGAATATCTTCTAACTCGCCCTCAATCACCTGAATTTGGACGACCCCATCCACAATGTTTTGAGCGCCCACAACCGCCCGCGAAGTTATGTAGCCACCATTCAAATACAACTGGGTAATGGCATTGGCAGCCTCCTGCAGCTCACTTAACGTCACCTCACGATTTTCGTAGGGGGCCACGATTTCGTCGAAGGTGGCAGCGTCGAAAAGAGTACTACCGGTGACTTGAATATCGTTAACCGTAAAGGGGATCGTTGAGTCCGGCGGTTGTGTCTCAACCGGAGAGGGCAGGGGATCAGCCGGGACATCCTCTTCTGGTAAAGGCTCAGGAAGTCCGGGATCCGTAGGAAAGCGATCTTGGCTGGGATCAACTTGGGCCAAGAGAGGAGGGGGGGAGGGGGGAAGTATGGAAGTGGGGGAGGGGTGATCTGAAGGTGATATGGCAACGGGCTCTATGGGGTCTACTGACAGATTTGATGATAGAGATGTACTAGAGACTGGATTTATCGGGGCCTGGGTGGGGTCAGTAGCCTCAGACTTTAGAGCAGCCGCAGGTTGTGCTTCGAGGGGTGAGGCGAGGGAATGGGGATCGGTTAATGTGCCTGGAATAGACAGAGGCTGGGCTGATGGTAGCGTTTGAGTGGCTGAAGGAGTGAAAAGGTTGTTGGGACTGGAGAGGTCTGAAGAAAATTGGGGCTGCGACTTGATATCTTCAGGCGCAATTGAATCGGCAGAGATAGAGGCAGGAGCCCCCGTTGAAAACGTTCCCTGACTAGATTCACCGACTTGTATACGAGGGGTAGGTGCGTCTAGCAATTGTTCACGCACAACCGATTCTAGATCCTCAATCGCGAGGACCCCTGCAGGGTGAATGCTGATGGCAGCGATCGCAGAGCAAGAAACACCAAGAAATCTGGAAGACATAATCCATGGAGGCCAACACGCTCTCAAGATTACCGCTATAACTCGCGAAAAGCTCGATTTATGCCAGCGGAATGAACAACTTCTTTAGGGGGCGATGCATCCCTCCTAGAGAATCAAGCTCCGAAGTCACATTCCGGATCAATAATGCTCCCATCCAAGCCTGAATTGTGGATCCTTCCCTAACTGAGCTTTCCTAACTTGAGCAAACGGCTTCCCGGTGTTTCCTCAGAAATACTGAAGTTTCCTCAGAAATACTGACCATCCAGGCCATCGCTGTTGGGCACTCTATAAAAAGGGATAAGAAGTCAGTTCTTCCACCATCAGGGTCGTCTACCTGCCTTGGTTACAAAGCTGTATCGCTGCATTGCGACATCTGCCATCAGGTTCTCGACCGAGTCGTTTCTGTTGAGAAGATTGCAGCGATGAAAAGCAGCTACTTGGATGACACCACCTTAATCAAACTTTTTATTAAAGGTCAGGCCCAATTAGCTGCCAACGAAAAGCTCCGAGTACAGACAGCCTGCGATACCACTCAGTTGCTAGCACGCAATGGTCAGATTTTGGCGATCGCGCAACTCCAAGTAGAGTCCCCCAACATTCGAGTCCGCAGCCAATCAACCTATACAGAACTACTAGACACAATTCTTAAATCACACAATTTCTTGCCGTCAGGCTCAGAAGATGCGGCAGGATTTGCGCAGTACCGATATTACGAAGGCCCCCCAGGGTATAAGCTGCATTGCGAATCGGCTCGCCTTCTCTGGCGACACTGGTGGATTCGGTATCGCCAAAGCCGCCCTCAGTTTTTAGATCTGGATTTGCTGATTTTCACCCACCAACAGTGGTATCCCATTCGTCACGTTGTTTTCAGCAACAGTACATTGTTTGTGACCACCTATCGTGGTGAAACAGCTCATCAAGGCGACGATCTAGTCCTGTGGGCTGACAAACAAACGTCCAGAGCTAAAAAAACGACCCTATCACCCCGCAACAAAACTCAGCGCCCAAAACTAACGACACGACCTCATACACCGGCAGCCTCAACATCCTCACCCACAGAACGTTTACCTACTACAGCTAGAAACTCCCTGACTGCGGAGTCGGTCGCGACGTGCCCATTACCTCAGGCCCTACAACAGGTGGCGCGTTGTGAAGCGGGCAAGATTTATATTAAAACGGCCTTAGGCGTTATTGTGATTGAGGGTAAAGACTTAAGCTGCCACCTGCAGTAGATTCAGTTCTTAAAACAGCGACACTAGCGCAGCATAACTGAGCTTTTTCGTAAATGTTTGTCGATTTCTCAAACTTATCGGACCGATGTAATAAATCAGTGAAGTCCGAGTATGTTGCGGTTAGGATGACGGCTTTTTTTCCGTACAGTAAAGGCAAATCCTATAGGGCTACCTATGTCTAAAGCCAAGCTTGGCAGCCTGTTGTTATTTCTGGTTTGTGTTGTGGCGACCGCTGCGGCCCTGATTTGGACTGGGAGTTTAGATCAGGATCGCCTCCAAAATTGGTTGGAGGCAGCGGGCCTTTGGGCACCCATTCTCTACCTGATCCTGTACGTCGTTGCCACCCTGCTGGTACTGCCATCAACAGCGCTCAATCTTATGGGAGGTGCTTTCTTCGGTTCTGTTTGGGGCATGGCATGGACGAGTCTTGCGGCTATCATTGCGGCCGCGATCGGGTTTGTATTTGCCCGAACGGTTGGCCGCCGTGCCATTAGCCAACGGCTAGCCGGACGCTGGCAGGCGATGGATGCCGAACTACGGCAGGGCGCTATTTTTTACATGTTTGCATTACGCTTGGTGCCTGTTTTGCCTTATGGATTGGTAAACTTTGCGGCGGGTCTGACATCGATTAGCTTCCGCAACTATATTTTGGGGACAACCCTGGGAACAATACCCAGTATTTTGCCCTTCGTCCTATTAGGAAGTTCTGGGGTGCAGGCCATTCAAACCGGGGATGTTTTGCCATTGTTGGGAGCCTTGGGCTTAACCGGATTGCTAGTCGCGGGCTCAACCTGGTATCGCCGCCGTCGCACTTTTCCTGAAAAGGCAAAGACATTACGTAAATCCATAGGGTCTTCTACTCACACATCCGAGCATAATTCTCGTGGTCAATAATACGGTTTTGATGAGGGCCACTCGGAATAACCGTACCGTACCTGCCCAACCGATGGATTTAACCGCCAAGTGCTTCCAGATTGATGATTTTCTCAGCCCTGAAGTTCATCAGCGGTTAATCGAACACGCGATCGCAGAAGCAGCGGCGTTTTCGGCAACCACCACAATGACCCAAGCTGAGAAGTATCGCCGCTCCAAAGTCCTGTTCAACTTTCCTGAGTTTGCTGATTTAGTGCGAGCCCAGATTGGCGATCGTTTATCTGACGTGCTGTCAACGCTAAATATGGAACCCTTTCCGCTGCACCATATGGAAGCGCAACTGACGGCCCATAACGATGGCGACTACTACAAGTTGCATAACGATGGTGGCGGTAAACCCGCAACTAAAACCCGCGTGCTCACCTACGTCTACTATTTTTACCGGGAGCCGAAACCCTTCAGTGGTGGCGAACTCGTTATTTACGACACCAAGCTAGAGAATAATCGCTTTGTCAAAGCAGGGGACGCTTACAAAATTGTGGAGCCACGGCATAACAGTGTGGTCTTTTTCCCCAGTCGGTGTCTCCATGAAGTATTGCCAATTCACTGTCCTTCCCAAGCGTTTGCGGATAGCCGCTTCACAATTAATGGCTGGTTGCACTGCCCAAGCTGACCATAAAAGCATTGACGAGCCTTTACTATGCGCATCGTCAGCCCCTGTTGCTTCGCCTCGGCACCTGGGGTACTTCTTTTGTAATCTTGTTTCTGCGGACGCTGAAATTTACCGACAAAGGCGTGTCGGTTATTCAAATATGTGGTTGTGAGTCCCCGCGAGTTGAATCGGTTTGACGTGAACGAAGACTATTACGTTCAGCGCTATCCTCTCGCATTTGAGGAGGCTAACTACCGGATTTACGATGTGCGATCGCGCTGGCTGGCTGCCCATCGGTAGAGGCAAACCACACGCAGAGGCACAACAATCCATCCGAATGAGGTTCACGACTGGTCAAAGCTGTAGCGAGCACGAACATTGTCTTGCCCCGGCAGCTCAATTTTAGAGGGGGCTAGCAGAGTCCGTTTACTGGCAGCGTAATGCTCTTCCGCATCGGTCACGCACTTCAAGCGGTGATTGACCTCTGCTTCACCAAAGAAGAAAGAGACCATCATGAAACGTTGACCGGCGGTAACTGGTAGTGCCTGATGCATGAGGGAACAAGGGAAAACGACCGCTCCCCCTGCTTCTGGTCGATAAACAAAGTTCCCGTATTCGGGGAAATTCAGGCCACCGCCATCATAGTCGTCATTGAGATTGAGGGTCATAGCAACACGACGATGGGATAAGAATCGGTCAAAGTTATCGCGATGCTGCTTGAAAAAACCGCCCTTGGTGGCATCGTAGCAGCCAATTTTGTACTCTTCGCGATGCGTCACTTTAAGGCCAAAGACTTTTTCAATTTCAGGAAATAGCGTCCCCCCAAACATGTAATCGACTTTGGCCATCATGGGGTTTTTCAATAAAATATCCGTTCTGACTTTGGCACCTTTCTGGGCTCGCGTCTGCGTCCCAGCACCGACTTTGCCCTCAAACTGATTGCCCTGCTGCCAGTGCTGAATGAGAAATCGGCACTGCTCCGATGTCAAGACATTGGGGACAATCAGCACAGGGGCGTGCATCGTCATGATAGGACCGGGCATGGGAGCCGGAGGGGGGACATCGGCCAGGATTTTACCGATCGCCGCCGCCGGATTGTCCAACGCATATTTTTTCTGAATTCTCAGATTAGAGGTCAGGACATAGCCACACACCTCGGCTGCCTGCTGCTCGGCATTGTAGCTGCCGAGGGTTTGGCTCACCCGATTATCGGGGTCAGACCAGAGGCTGAAAGGCAGTTGGTGTTTTTCATGTAGTTGCTTGAGTGTCTCTGGGGCATGGGCGGCGATCGCAACCACCTGTAAGTCATGTTGCCGGAGGCTCTCCCAAGCAGCCTTCAGGACATTAAGCTGCCAGAGCAACTGACTTTCTTCCGTTGGCAAACAGATCAAAACCGTCCGCAACCCACCATAGGAATGAATCTCACGGAGGCGACCTTCCTGATCATGAAGACGAAAATAGGGAATAAAATCCCCAGGATCGAGCCCTGTCGACATCGGTAGCGGAAAATCCGACAAGAGGACGGGAGCCTGAGACAGTACCTCACCATCCCCATAGGAGACTGTGGCCGGTTTTTGCGTCGCGGACTCTGTTTGTGCTCCGGTCGGCAGTGGAGCTGAAGTAACCGTGGCGGTCTTGAGTTTTTGAGTGGGCACTGGAGCCGCAACGACAGTTGCAGGCTCCTGCTGAGCAGCACCATTTTGCGGGGTAGCACCATTCTGATTCGCCACGGCGGCATCGGCTGGAGGCGATTTTGCACCGTTAGCCAGTGGCTGGGGCTGTCTTTTTGCCAGATCAAGCGCTGCCTGCATTTTGATCACCTGATTAACCAGGTCAACCCCACAAAATTCGACAAAGTCTTGGAGCGATCGCGATCGTCCCAAACCGAAGGCTGCTTTTTTATCACTCCCCTCTTCAGCCAACAAAGCGGCATAGCGGCGCGAAGCCCGTTGCTGCAGCATGGACCAATTACTGTTGTCTTTCCAATGTAGGGGACGCTTTTGGCCCGTACTGTTGAATGAGTGGTAAATCGGGGGTTGAGTTGGGATGTAAATATTCCAACCCTGCGACCATATCCGAATTGAGAGAGAGACCTCTTCTTCGGCAAAGTAAACCATCGGGTCACTGGGCACATCGGCGAGCATCGGAGCCGGTGCAAAAATAAACTTGGGTGACGCAAAGACAGCATCCAGTGGCTGTTCCGGAATTTCTCTTAAGAAAACGGTATCCAGCTCAAGTAGCCCATTTTCCTTAAAGCCTTTGGGATATCGGGTATTGGCAACCGCCTTCTTTAACTTGCCGTTGGTTTGGTCGTAGGCCGCAGGCAAGCAAGACAACACAGCGCGCTCATCATTACACTGCTGCCATTGCGCTAGCAAAAAGCTATCCCAGTGCTGGGCAAACCGCGAGTGGCCGTCGACCTGCAGCACAAAGGCTTCATTCTGGTATAGCTTCTGTGCCTTGTACCGCGCCCAACCCACGCCTTGACTCTGGGATGCCATATAGTTGGCAACTCGAATTTGGTCAACGCGTAGGGGGGCGCTGAGGGGTTCTTCCCCCTTGAAAGGATCGTACTGCCAGCAAACCCCGACATAAATGTTGTCAGGATCCTTTGCCTGCGCGTAGAGATCCTGAAGCGTTGGCAAAATCTCAGGATCGCGATAGGCAGGAATGTGAACAAAGATAGAGGGTTTTTCAGGAAAAGAAACCATCGATAGCAACCCGTATTTCACCAGGACCAAGATTTAAACCACACCCGAGCTTCAAGCCCCTCGGGCGTCACTGGCAACCCTAAAAAGAAGGGTAGCCAGAACCAAAAACCGAAAACAATCAGACAGATGGACAAACCCGCTATAGCCTGTTTCCAGGCTTCTTTACTGTCAAGACCGCGATCGAGGACCCAAGCCAGAGCCAAAAAACTAAACAGCGATGCAGGCATGTAGTGGTAGATGATGGAACAGCGGCTAATCGCTGCCCAAGGCAGCCAGTTGGCCAAATAGCTCAGCAGAATGTAAAGAGCTGTTCCCCCTGCTGTCCAACTAAGAGCATTGAAAGTGTGCGATTGTGCCTGTGAAGTTTCCCTAGCAAAAATTTTAGGCAGAGTCCAGACAGCAACACCTGTTAACAAAATAATAGCAATCGCCGACTGCCACCACAAAAATGGATTCCCCATACCGCTGACGTAGTGATACGCGATGCTACTAGCATTGCCAGGCTCTGTCACACCATCAATTTGTTCAATGTAATAGGGGCGCGAACGCCCCAGCCAAGGCCAGGTATACCAGGGAGCACAGTAGCGATGAGCCTGTCCACTAATAGCGGTATGCCAGGTGTAAAGCTGTTTTTGATACCCCAATAAACTGTGACGTGGATCTTGGTGAATATGGGGCAACCAAACCAAGCTATAGAAAAATCCAGGTACAAACCCCAGATAAAACAATAGATCCCGCCAATGTAGTCGCCGTAATTGCCGCAAGGGATAACTCACCAGCACCGAGGACGTTATGACACCCTCTAACGCGGGGCTTGATGCAGAGTCTATTGCAGGATCAGAGGAGACGTTAACAGGTTTGATATCAGACAATGAGCCGGAAGCTGCTTGGGTGGTTACTGATGGCGAATCAAGGGAGTCCGGCGGCGATGAGGGGCGCGATCGCCCATTAGCCCACTGCACCATACCCCACAAAATATAGAGCCCGAGCAGAAAGCCCAGCCCCGTCCACTTCACCGACATTGCGGCTCCAAAACCGATACCAGCGGCCAGCAGCCAGCGATTCCGTTGGTTTGGTTTTGGTCGCGCCAGCGCCACCAAAAAACAGATTTGGGCCAGCAAACCAAACGTCAGCAGGTAGACGTTAATAAGTGCGTAACGCGACTCCACTAATAACAACCCATCTAGGCTGGTCAGGAAGCCCGCCACCAGAGCAAAGCGATAGCGACGACTCAATTGATAGGCCAATATCGCCACCCAAACCGGGATACAGGAACCCACCAAGGCATTCATCCAGCGGTAGCCTACCGTCGGCAGATCAAAGTTAAATTCGGCTACGGTTGTTTGCGTGGCATAGTCAAAGGGATTGAATTGACTGAGCCAGATACCCAGAGCAATCAAGTATTTTCCTAGGGGGGGATGGCCATCGAAAAAGGGCGTTCCCGTCAAATAGTAATTAGCAAATTTGGCAAAGTGAAATTCGTCGTAAACCAGTTCGTTGAATCGGGCCAGCCCCCAGAACCGAAAAATTGCAGCCCCGATAAACACCCCCGTCAGCCCTAACCAAAACCAGGTTGGGTGAGTGCTGAAGGCTTTAGGGGAAACTCTGGAAGACGCTTCTTGCTGCATTGAGATGTGAAGACTTTTCTGTATTTACGACCGAGATGAATACGATCCGGTTTAAAGAGTGCACTCAAATTGGGTCGGGGTCGGCGAAGCCCAAGCGTCCGAGGTAACCCTCATTGCTCTGCAGCGAACTCCAGTTACTTATGACTCAAGATCTCTTTTCTCAGGTCGGGCGAAATCTTTTCGAGTCCCCCCACTTCCGCGAGGGTATAGAGCGGACGACCTTTGACCTCTTCGTAGATGCGGCCAATATATTCCCCCAGAATACCAATACTCACCAATTGAACGGCCCCGAGAAAAAAGATGGCAATCATAATGGTGGCTAGCCCCGTTAACGGCGAATCAGGTTGAGTAATCCGCCAATACAGGACCAATAAAGCCATAAGAACCGCGATGCCCCCGGCAAACAACCCCAAGTAGGTTGCGAGTCGCAACGGCAAAATCGAAAACGACACCATGCTGTTGATCGCTAAAGCCAGCGACTTTTGAAAGGTGTATTTCACCTCTCCAGCAAAGCGGGGCGGTCGCTCAAAACGCACGGCTGTTTGTCGGAAGCCAATCCAGGCCCGCAGTCCCCGGATATAGCGGCTGCGTTCCGGCATTTGATTCAGTAGATCCACAATGACGCGATCCATGAGACAGAAGTCGCCCGTGTCCTTAGGAATCCGGACATTCGCCAGCTTGTCTAACACGCGGTAAAACACATAGGCGGTGAGCCGCTTGAACCGAGATTCTCGATGTCGCTGAACTCTTTGGGCATACACAACCTGATAGCCGTTTTGCCATTCAGCAATCATGTTATGAACTAATTCCGGTGGGTCTTGAAGATCGGCATCCATCACGATCACGGCTGCACCACGAGCGAAACTCAATCCCGCTGTTACAGCAATTTGGTGCCCAAAGTTACGCGCCAAACTGAGATAAACAATGCGCTGATCGCGTTGGTGCAATTGACGCATCATTTCCAGAGAGGAATCACGGCTACCATCATTCACCAACAGAACTTCTGCATCACCGTCCAATACCTCTAAAACATCGACTAAGCGACGATAGAGCTCAGCAATGTTTTCTTCCTCGTTATAAATAGGAATGATGAATGAGTATTTAGGCGTCTTACTCAGAATAGGCATAGTCTGAATGAGAGGGTTGCTAAGCAAATGAATAAAACTAACATTGCCCTTAGCAAAACACAGGCGATCGCCCGAAAGCAATCAAACTATCAACACCATAGAGCCATCGCGCCCTTTGCCAGTTTTCTGTCCCCCTGTTGGCACCAGCGCCAGCGATTGTTACGCGTGAGCATAGGGCAGGACTCCAGGAGAGTATCTGCCGATGACAAACAAGCTATCCCAATCCCAAGATCCAACCTCCGCCTAGGGTCGTTTTCATTGCCAGAAATCAGCTTAAGGGAATCTCTGAGAAAGAAATCACCCGAAAAGTTGGCTTTTGTAGGCTGGGTTGAACGAAGTAAAACCCAGCAGCCTAGCAATTCTGGAAGTGTTGGATCTCGTGTCTCGACGCCACCTATGGCGGTATATTCATTTCGAGAAATCAGCTTAAGGGAATTTCCAGGAAAGAATTTACCAATTGGTTCTGTAGGATGGGCAAAACGAAGTGTGCCCATCGACAGCATGGTCTTGGCTGATGGGCACGGGCAAAGCCCTTTGCCCATCATACGGTCTGCTATTATCGCAGCGTAAAGCACCAAAGCATGGGTATTGTTATTTCTGGAAGTCTCCTAAGCTAAGCTCTCTGGCTGCAATGGAGGGGTTGTCAGGTCGGGAATATTCGACGAGGCACCTGTTTGGGTCGGCCAGCGCAGCTCTGACTTCAACATTTGTTGCCTAATTGCTTGGGGTCGCCGGAGCGCACTACTAGGCAGTACACGAGACACCTCTTCAAAGGTTGTGGCTCCTGTGAGGACTTTCTCCACAGCGGCCTTCCGGAAGCTCATGAAATCAATCTCATGCAGATAGTGGCGCAAATCAGTCGTATTGCCCTCGTGGATGATTTCTCGAATCGTATCGTCAACTTCGACAAGTTCCACCACAGCTTCCCGCCCCAAATAGCCAGAGCCAAAGCAATGGTTGCAGCCACGCCCCTTACGACAGTGACTCGTATCGACTTTATTAGCCTGTAAACCTAATCGCTCCAAGGCTTCTGGCTTGGGGAGATAAGGCTCAGAACAATGCGGACAAATACGCCGCACCAGGCGCTGGGCAATCACCCCTAGCAAAGCATCACTGACCAGACCTGGATCAGGTCCAATATCTTTGAGGCGAGGAATCGCTCCGATCGCATCATTCGTGTGCAGCGTTGTAAAAACCAGGTGCCCCGTCAATGCCGCCCGCACTGCCGTTTCAGCCGTCTCCGGATCGCGGACTTCTCCGACCATGACAATGTCAGGATCTTGCCGCAAAATAGCCCGAATACCCGCAGCAAAGGTCATTCCTGCAGCTTCATTCACCTGGGTTTGAGTAATGCGCGGCAGGACATACTCCACTGGGTCTTCCACCGTCACCACATTGACGTGTTCCTGTGCGATCGCCTGCAGGCTGGTATATAGCGTACTCGTCTTACCCGAGCCCGTCGGTCCCGTGAAAATAATCATGCCCTGGGGCTGGCGCAACCAGGTTTTGTAGACGGGCAAAATGGTCGGCGAAAAGCCTAGCTTATCAATCGTGGAAAACGGATTCTTCCGGGGCAACAAACGGATAACCGCCTTTTCACCCCCCACACAGGGCAGCGTACTGACCCGCATATCCATCCCCAAATCTGCTCCGGCGTCAGAGGCATACTTTTCCCCAATCCGGCCATCATGAGGGCGACGACTATCCGAAATATCCATATCCGCCATGACCTTCAGTGCCACAACCACACGGCGACCTACATCGGGCGGCAATAGTGTAATATCGCGCAGCACCCCATCAATGCGGTAACGTACCCGGAGCCCATCAGGCGAAGGCTCCAGGTGAATATCACTAGCACGATTCCGGAGGGCACTGGCAATGATCGTTTTGATGCGTCCGATCTGATCCGCAGCTTTGGCCAAAAAGAGTTCAGTGGTCTCGCTGATGTCTTCCTGCTCGTACTGTCCGGTGAGTGGATTCAGCAAAGGTCCCGCACTGATACTGGTAGGGTCGAGGTTTTTGGTGTGATACCAGTGGCGATAACACTTCTCAGAAATCGGCACCACCTGAATATCAGCCAGCGTATAGTCCTGCAAATAACCCAACACCTCCGGCGTCAACGTCGAGGGGCTTCCCAGGTAATAGCAGTTACGCCATAGCAGCAGGGGCACCACTGGCGGCAGGTTACCACTATCGGGAAATGAGTGAAAAAAGCGCCGCTCGACTTCTCGATCCAGTCGTTCTAAATCCAACTCGCCGCGATCGTTCCGTAAAAGTCTCAGGGCATGCTCACAGGTCACCTTGCCTTGCTTAAGCCATTGCCAAACGGAAGAGGGGTTAGCGTTAGATTGCATGATTTGTGAAGACTAAAGGTATTTACAGATAGATATACGACTGAAGGCGTCGAAAAGTTTGTGATGCTGACGGCAGGATTTTGGCACTTCCCATTAGAGCAGCCAAACATTAAGGCGAGTATAAAGGAACACTCAACGACTCAGGCCACCGGCCTCGCTGCAAAAATGCTAGGACCCTGCGGCAAAAATACCGCCACTATTCCTTTGCCCCAATCAACCTTCCACCCAACCACCTTCCACTATCGAATGAGTCCGAAAACTTACGCCGTCGAGTACTCGTAGCCATAGCTTACCTGTCAGAGATCGGATGGCTCAGACAAAATATTTTTCTATGCCATCAGGATTTCTATTCTATATACGAGAACTTTTTTCAAAAGACCGGACTTGACAAACAGTCTTATGCTGTATTTGTGTCGATTTTGATATCAATGCTGGTTTTGACAATTACCACTTAAGGGAGATCCATTCAATGCCATTATCCGCCGAAGAATTACTGCAGAAGTATGCCGCTGGCGATCGCGATTTTGCCGAGACTGAATTAGACGACGTCAAATTCAGGGATGTCGATCTAAGCGATATTAATTTAAACTCGGCTAGCTTAGATGGGGCCTTTTTCCTCGGCACTAATTTGCAAAATGCCACATTAAAGCAAGCCAACCTGATTGATAGTAATTTTCGCCAAGCAAATCTGGCCCAAGCCGACTTGTCAGGGGCTGATTTAGAAGGAGCTGATTTGGGAGGCAGTAATCTCGCCGGAGCCAATCTCGAGGGAGCAAATCTTAAAAGTGCTAGCCTCCGCGATGTGAATCTCCAAGATGCCAATTTAAAGCATGCCAATCTCAAAGGTTCGGCCTTGCACAACGCCAATTTACAAGGCGTACAACTAGAAAGTACTCAACTCAACGGTGCTTATTTGAAAGGAACACTTTTGGAAGAAACGGCTTCGCAAACTTAGTGCCCCAGGGCTATCAACTTAAGGCGGGGAATTTCGATCACGAAAGAAGTTAGGAGTCAGAAGTCAGGAGAAAACTGGTTTCTGGCTCTAGGAACCTGAATCCTTACTCAGCTAAAGTTTCCCGGATTAAATGATACGCCCGCTCTAGCATCGTAGTTCGGTCGTGAAGCACAAAATCAAGGCTGGACATGTTTTCCAAATAAGAAAAATAGGGCTGCCCAGTGGGTAGCCCTATTGAGGATGTGTGACTATCTAGTCAAACGACCCTTCAGCGATCGCGGTACTAAACCAAAATCGGCTGTCCGTCAGTTCTGTACACCATTAAGGTGATACCTGGAGTCTGAATATTGACAAAGAACTTTGTCCCATCAGCAGAGAAACAACCGCCCGCAAACTCAGACTCATTGAGGTTGTTACGGCATAGCTTGAACAGGCCACCCTCAGGAGTTACGCCAACAACAAACTGCTCACCGCCGCCGTCTTCCATCAGATAGAGGCTACCGTCAGCAGGGTTAACGCAGATGTTGTCGGGGTTATCCAACACAGTTTCGTCGGTAGACTCGACGAACAGAGTCAATTCCTCAGTGGCGTCGTCATAGCACCAAACCTGACCGTTGCTAGCATCACCACCACTGGTGCAAACCCAGTAGATCTTGCCGTTACCAGCCCAAGCGCCTTCACCGCGAGCGAAGATAGCGCCACCCAATTCCTGCGCATCAAAACGGAGCCCGTCTTCATCAGGGTTGGTGTTCACACCTGCATCCGTAAGGCTTACCCACTCAACTGCCAGAGGCTGGTTCAATAGGCCCAAAACCCCAGTCCGAGTATCCTGAGGACCGTCCACGAGAGTCAGCACCTGCAGCTCACCGCCTGCCGCCATATTGCCAGGTACGTTGGGGATATAACGATAAATACAGCTATCGCCACGGTCTTCAGTTTCGTAAACATAGCCAGTTGCAGGGTCAACAGCAACGGCTTCATGGTTGAAACGTCCCATTTCAACCAGGGGTACGGGATCAACTAAGCCACCCCGAGCCGGAACATCGAAGTTGAAACCGTGCTTTTGAGTAATCGCAGGGTTATCAGCCGGAACAGAGGTGTTTTCTTCACAACTGATCCAGGTACCCCAAGGAGTCGGGCCACCAGCACAGTTACGAATCGTCCCTGCTAGAGAAACATAGTCACGCAGCACACGACCATTGCGATCGACGATGATGTTGGAGCAACCACCAGCACCAAAACCAGGGCCACCATCGCCGTCAAACCTATCGTAGGCTTTCTGCAACCCAGTACCACCTGTGAAGCCAGCGCCGTCAGACTCGCCAGGACTCAGCTCGTGATTCTGAACCAGAATCAAAGTACCGCGAGGTCCAGCGTAGCAAGCCATGCCATCATGGTCACTAGGGCAAGGCTTGCCATCGCTCATCCGCATACCGCTAACGTGAAATGCAGCGTACTCAAAGCCAGCAGGAAGCTCAAGAATTGCACCGGAAGCTTCAAGATCGATAACAGCAGTCGCACGAGGATCAATATTGGTAGGTAGCTTCGGAGCCAGCGGACCGAAACCCTCAACTACAGGATTTTGCCCCATAGCTTGCTGAGCCAAAAATGCCTGCAGGGGAGACAAAGCAAAGGCACCAGCGGTACCGGCACCCATCATGCCGAAGAACTTACGACGAGACAGCGAAACCACAGCGTATTCTCCTTCTCAGTAGAAAAACAAAACCCAATTCACGATCTTTCTTCAACGGAATTTAGTTTTTTTGTAAGTGGAGTAGTAAATCAATCACACTCCTAAAAACAATTCCGAAAGGCACTAGACGAGAAATTATGGAACTTAGACAAAGAAAATCCTAAGGAGCCAAATAATATGCATCCAGGGCAGCTCCTGCGGTTTTCTTTTCTAGACAAGTGACTTCGTCTAGACAATATCAGGTGTGTTCAAAAATCGGGTTAGTTTAAGGTAAAGGCTCAGTAGTTACACGACCATAAAAGCTCCAAAGCTTCTTACCACAAGACTTTAGGCTGCCCAAAAAAATCCACTTTGAGGTATCACTTTTCTTCCCGAAGAAAAACTACAGCCTATCAACAAGGTGTTTATTGACTTCAAGTTGCATTAGTGCCAAGACACAGACAGCTAAAACCGTTGAGGAATAAGGCATTTACAGTCAGCACCGATGTCTTTAGAAAAGTAAACTAAGACAAGTTTATAACCCAAAGTCTAAAAGACCTTATGGAAAGGCAGCATTAAAGATGAAAAACTGAATTTAATCAGCTTTTAATTTAGACAATATCTTCTTAATTTAGATCTTCAACTCTTTGGGAAAAGGCGATAAAGTATCGGCCTACCGTGATTTTTTCGAAGGTAATAAAAGACTTCCTTCTTAACCTTTTCACAATTCAATCTTTTTAATGAATTTCTGATGAAGTTTGCAAAGTTCTGGTAGGTTTTGCTGTGAGTTTTAGATGAATTTCTGCAGGTCTCTATAGTCTCTATTCAAAAGTTTCCGTAGGATGCTACCGGCAGTCTGTGTAGTGGATTTAACATGGCTCCCAGACAAATTTTCCGTCTCAAGAGCCAGTTGGTTTTATCACAACTACATCGGGAATTTCCGCTTAGGTTCTACTGGGGTTGTCAGGTTAACTTTCCGAAAGTTCTTGGCGGTTATGGGCTCCCCTTTGAAGTTGCTGGGTCCTCCAGAGAGCTGGTCTCTGATTGATTGTCTGAGTCGATTATTCTTTCGAGGAGAACGAGAAAATGTACACGCTTGCTCGTAATGCTTGCCTTGCTGGCACGGTTCTGGGCCTTTCCCTGATCGCTGCTGGTACTGCTGAAGCGGCTTCTATCACCCGTGAGTTCATCGTTGAAATTGGCAGCGGGGACTTGGCTGGTGAATCTTTCTTGGGTGGCGTCACTTATGATGACTCCATTCTGACCGGAGAGTCCGTCACCCTTTTCCCCGGCGAGTTTTCTCTAACTTTTGACTTCCTGGGTACGGCTTTCACTGAAGCCGATGATTTCTTGAGCTCGGCAACTGCTCAGATTGGCCAGTCTGGCAGAATCCGTGGCTTGGGTTATACCGTTGACTCCCTGGATTCCCCCAATGCTTTCTTCGGCTTTGCGCCCAGTTCCGACAGCATCGGTGACGAGTTCTTCTATGAGCAGTTTGATGCAACGGGTGCTGTAGTGGATGCGGGTGAGGGAACGCTCGTTTCAGTATCGGTTCCTGAGCCTGCGACTGCTGTGGCACTGGGTGTACTGGGCCTGAGTGCATTGGTTAGCCGCAAGTCGCGCCAAGCTGCGTAGTTCTAGGAATATAGGAGTTTAGGAGTTAGGAGTCAGGGTCGGGAGAACTGGATTTACGTTCCTGACTCCCTCCCTAATACCGATCTTCTGAGTAACCGCTACACGTTTGGGTCAGGGCGCACAGCCGTGCGCCTCTGCAGGTCATGGCGCATAGCCATAACTTGTGGAAATGCTATGAGCAGGATCCCCTGGCTTCAAAGCCGACTTCAAAAACGGCCCTCTCACTTGCTGCAGGTGGGAGGCTTTTTTCAATCTAAGGCATCTTCCAGTTGAATCTGTTGCTGCGATCGCTCGGTAATCGTAATGGCATTCCGAGACGGAGGGCTAGCCGTGGCGATCGCAGGTGTCACGTAGCTGAGGAGCACTTGGGCATTCCCAAAATATTGGGTCCACCGAGCAACCTCGGCCTCGGCCTGCCAACTTTGGCGTGAAACTTGCGTCAGCATCAGCGGCACAACAGCACCATTGCGCTCGGCTACAACCTCCACATGCAGGCGCGTAATGCTAGGATTTGCCGCGAAGGTTTGGGAAATATTGGCGGTAACAAGGGTCTCAGCCTCGGCCATGAGTTGCCAAAAGTCAGCGGTTGCATCAGCATTCATGACAATATCCAGCTCTCTGGGTTGCGCCCAACCGACTGTGGGCAAAGCTCCCTCAATGACCAAAGCCACGACAACAGAGATGCTGATTTGCTGGAGAAATTTGATGAATCGCATCGATTTTGAATTTTAGATTTTGGATTTTGCAGCGGTTGGTCGATGGGTTCAACACAAGGACAAGTTGTTGAGTTGGCAGCCCATCGCAGGCACGATCGCTCTCTGAGTAGAGTAGGTTGCCGACGTTAATGGCCTATTAAGGGTGCGAAAAGGAAGGCTTGCCTTGACACAGCCGTGCCCTCTATAGGTTCCGTTCACGCGCCTGCCCAATCGACAAAATATCGGTCAGCGCTGTGATGAGTTGTTGGTTTTCGGATGCGGTGCGGACAGCGATGCGGATGTAGCGATCGCCCAACTCGGCAAAACTCATGCAATCCCGCACCAGAATATGATGTCGCTTCAGCAGCTCAATCTGCAAATCGGGGCCAGGGTATTGGGTTTGAATGAGTAAGTAGTTCGCTTGCCCAGGCAAGGGCGACAAGCCTGGGATCTTGTTGAGTTGCTGGATGAGATCGGCTCGGCAAGATGGGAGCCACTGCCAGGTTGCCTGTTGGTAAGCGGTATCTTGGAGGGCAGCGATCGCGGCCACTTCGGCTAAGGCATTCACAGGCCAGGGGTCGCGCCATTGTTGCCAGCGCTGCAGACAATCCGGATGGGCGAACGCATAGCCTAAGCGGAGTCCTGGCAAGCTGTAGAACTTCGTGAGCGATCGCAGCACCACCAGATTGGGAAATTGGCCCACCAGATTGATGACACTCGTCTGCTCTGATGGGGGCAAGAAATCCATAAAGGCTTCGTCAACGACGACGAGCGCAAATTGTTGCAGCCAGTCTTCGATAATTTCTGTGGGTATCAGAAGCCCGGTCGGGTTGTGGGGGGTATTGAGAAGCAGCCCACAGCGACTGGGGTCGTCTCCGCTAGCTGGCGCGAGAACAGCCGTCCAGTCGATAGCACCAGACAATGCCTCGGTTAGCGGCAAGGGACAGGAGCGAGTCTGACCATCAAAGGCAGTGAGCGATCGGGCATAGTCGCCAAAGGCTGGGGTAAATACATACGTTGCGTCTAGTTGCGCCAAATCGCGCCCAGCCCAAGTTAGCAGTTCAGCCGCACCATTCCCCGGCAGAATGTAGGCCGGGTCCAGATCATGGTGGTCGGCTAAGGCTGCCGCCAAACGCCCATAGCCAGGGGTGGGATAGCGCTTGATGTCAGTCAAATGGGATGCGATCGCTGACATCACCGATGCCGATGGCCCTAAAGGGCTAATACTGGCCGAAAAGTCCAATAAAGCAAAGGGGGAACACCCGACTATCTGAGCAGCCCAGGCAAGGTTCCCCCCATGAACAGGTCGAGTCTTTGATAGTTGATCGTTCAATGGCGTTGCGTTATTTGCTAACCATCTCCTTAAATTGCTTCCCTGCCGAAAAGGCAGGAACAGTCGTAGCGGGAATAACCATAGTCTCACCTGTTTTAGGATTACGACCTTCCCGCTCTTTACGTTCACGTGGCTCAAAGGAACCAAACCCGACCAGCGTTACTTTTTCACCACCGGAAACAGTTTCCATGATGGCTTCGATCGCAGCAGTCAGAACAGAATCTGCTTGCTTCTTGGTTACACCAGATTTCTCGGCAACCTTATCAACCAGTTCACCTTTATTCATTTCTGTGAGTCTCCTTTTGGGGGAAATTTAATGGGGTGCGACACCTAAAAGTCAAGCCTCTAAGTGGGGCATTTTTGTCCAAATCGCTGAAACCCCTGACATCTCGAAATTTCACTGCCCTATTCTAAGGGCAACTTCTCAAATGTGGATCGTTGAAAGCTTTAATTTATATAGATTCCGGGCTTTCTTAAGAAATGTAACAGGCTTGAGGGTTGGCTCAATCCTCCAAAAATCCTCCAAAAATCGCTGAAACCCTTATCTAGAAAGGCTTGTACAATTCAGCTCAGATCTAATGATGGCCCTGGCCTTATTTCACCTTCAGGTAGATCTTTCCAGCATTTCTCAAGGATATTCAGCATCCACGCAATGTCCTAAGGGTGGACAGCCGTGCGCCCGTGTAGCTTCATGATGTGTAGCCATGAAGCGTAGGCATTATTACTTCACAGAGAAAAACCGCTAAACTCCCACAAACAGGACTTTAGCGGTTTAACCAGACTGTGATGGTAGTGTTAGCGCTGTCTACTCTTCATCTCTTCCTTCAAGAATGTCTTGAACTTCTTCGCTGGGGGTGTAGCTGTAGCCATAAACAGACTGATCGGAATCATCCAAAACCTCTGGCGTCAACATAACGATCAGTTCAAGTCTTTCGTTGTCGCGAGTACTGCTCCGGAAGAGCGCACCGATAAGAGGCAAATCACCCAAGATTGGGATTTTACTGTTAGTTACGCGATCAGTTTCCTGAATAATGCCTGTCAGTAGCAAAGTTTGTCCGTCACGTATTCGTACCTGACCAGAAGACAAGAGTCGCTCAGCCAAAAGTGTAATCTGAGCCCCTCCTGATTCAGGAACTTCAAACGTATCGGCAGGACGGGATATGCTTGGCGCAATAGAAAGCGTCACAAAACCATTGTCGTCAACTCTTGACACGTCAATCTGCAGAATCAATCCTGCAGGCTCAGTTTCAATATCGACAGTTCTTACAGTTCCGGTATCTGTCGTCTCAATATCCACATCAACATCTGTAACAACCTCCTCAGTGAGCTGGACTGAAGCAGTTTGTCCTTCTTGAATGATTAATGTCGGATCGGTAAGAATTTTGGCATTTCCTTCTTGGACCGTCGCAAAAATTTGCCCCAGGAAGTCGTCTATCAGGCCGACTGGATTCCCCGAAACCAAGTCAAAAATACCTATCGGTGACGTGAGTGTATCTACAAGCACCCCTCCATCGGCCCCTCCAGGACTTTCGTCACCAAAGTTGATAATTCCGACGCCACCGTCATTACTTACACCGAAATCTCCTTCTGAAAAAGAGAAGCTCGTACCAAAGGCGTCAAGCGCATTTAAGTCGATATCAATTACTTTGAGATTAACAGCCACCTGACGTCTACGTAGATCTAGTCGTACAAGTTGAGCAGTTGCCAACTCAATCAGTGCAGGCGTACCCACCAACGTTACAGAATTGGTTCTTTCTTCCGCAACCACCTGCAAACCTCGGAAAATTGGGATACTGTCTTGAAAGTCAACCCGATCAGTTTCAACCACTTGCTCAGTCGTGGTTTGGGCCTCCGTTTCAATCGCATCAATACCTTCTTCAATTTCAACAGCAGAAACTGTCGTAACCTCTCGCTCCCGGCTGACCGCTCTTTCTGCGCCGAGGCCGACTAAGAAATTACTGGCCTGTGCAGCATCGATTTGGTTCATCCGCAGCGTCCGCACAATAATGTCTTGGGCAGAGTTCGGTAGCTGTGGCCCAACGTAAATACTGCGACCGACACGATTAGCTTGCAGCCCAGTAACGCGCAATACACTATTAAAAACGCTTTGAACCGATTCATCCTCAATGTCTAGAGTGACTGGAGGGCCTTCGCCAGATCCTTCTTCACCCTCAGCCCCCGCATCCACAAAGACAACGTTTAATCCAGCCGCTCTGGCTAGCAAGGTCAACACTTCGCGAGAAGGAGCTTCGCGCAGAACCAAGCGTGGCACTCGCTCGGCGGTCCCTAAATCTACTTCGCCAAAGTTAGGCCGTGCTTCGGATACAGCGATATCGCCGACGGGAGGTGGAACAGCGGCGGGTAAAAATGGTGGAGCAACTTGCTGCTGGGTCGGAGCCGGAACGTTGACACCGTCAATAATGACCTCGGGCTCTGGGAAAAGGACGTCGGGCTCTTGCTCATTTTGTGCGGGAACGTCGACTTCTTCCTCGGGTGCTTCGAGTACACCTTCAGGTTCATCTTCTTCAGCTTGGGCTAGCACGTCGGCTGGTGGCGGCACCGTTTCGATTTCGACGGGTAGTGGCGTGCTAGCTTGAGGCGTGGGATTAGTTTGGGCGGCGACATCAATGACCACACCACCGCTGCTGGATTCAGCAATAGTGCCCATGGGGATGCGATCGCTGCCATCTACAGTCAAACGCACACTATTCGCATCCAATGGCACCAGGGAAATGGCACTAATACCGGGGGCCGGATCTTGCTGGATAAACTCCGGCCCCTCAGATAATTGCAGCTCCGTCTGCACAATGTCAGCCCGGAGACTATTGCCCTGATTAACGGCAAAGACCTGAGGTGTATCACCGGCCTCAGTTTGGAGCACAATTTGAGC
Organism: Cyanobacteria bacterium J06639_14; assembly: GCA_039818605.1. Lineage (GTDB taxonomy): Bacteria > Cyanobacteriota > Cyanobacteriia > Phormidesmidales > Phormidesmidaceae > SIO1E4. Next base: position 26,257 of record JBCBTQ010000013.1, read on the forward strand.
TCCTTGGTCAGTGGGAATTACTTGAACCCCCGTAATTACCGTTGCCGCTGCCTGGACAGGCTGGGCCGCCAAGGCTAATAAGGCTCCCCCAGCTAGACAGCTTCCATATCCCAACAGTCGTTTCACGGCTCACTCCTTCATCACAAACGATTTTGATTGTTATCGTCGAGTCTGGTTTAATCACTTACGGACAATGTCATTCCGTTAACCTCACCCCTGCTAGCGCACATTTACTCGGCCTCGGCCTCCTCGCCTTCAGCGCCTTCCTCTCCTTCTTCGGCTTCAGCAGGATCGGGCACCTCAGGCGGCTCCCGTGGATCGCCCACCGGCACCAAAACTTCCATCGTGAAATCCGTTTGGAGCGGACGCGTGAGCCCCAAAGTCACCAGGTCTTCGGCGTCAAGGTCACCGTCTAAGTCCACCCACTTTTGCTCAAAATCACGAATAATCAGCAAGGGCTCAAGCCGCTCCATATTCCGGATAATATTTTGCGCTTGGGGAAACAGCGATCGGAAAGAAACCTGGACCACCTGCCGCTCTAACTTGCCGGTCAGTTCAGGGCCATAGGATTCATCCTGCAAGATCCCCGACAGCCCGGTCGGACTAAATTCCCAGAGTTCCGAGGTATAGAAAGTTCGCTGCACGAGAGGATCTTCTGCAAACGCCGTCCGAAAACGGTCGATTTGAGTCGCCGTCAGCCCTAAGTTGGCCAACTGCGTTCCCCCTACATTGTCAAAATCTTGCGCGATCGCCTGCTCGATCGAGGCATTACTGGCTTTGATCTGCTGATTAACATCGAGCAATAACGTATCCAAGCTACTCGGATCACCCAGCAAACTATAGATGCCTTCGCGTTGAGTAAGCACCCGATCAAGCTCGGCCTGGGCTTCTTCCACCTTTTGCAGATTCTCTTCGCGATTGGCCAAGGTATCTTCCTTACCTGCAACCCGCTCAGCAAGTTCCGCCTGCCGCTGCTGTACTGGCTGGACCAACTGCGTAAACAAGAAGAATGCCCCGGCCAACCCCAACAGAGCCAGAAGAATTCCCTGAATTTTGGGGCTTAATTCAACGCCAAAGACCGTTGGATAACTGGGGCCTTCAAGGGCAGGATCATCAATAGGAACAAAATCGTCGCCGTATGTCATGGTGCCTCCGTCTCCCCTGTTGTCTCGATAGCCTCTGTAGCCTCAGCTTCTGCATCCTCGGCAGGCACCTCAATGGTGGTCACTCCTGATTCGATCACGCCTGTATCACGCAGGGCTCGAATACGAGTTGCCAAGCCAACTGAGCCTTGTTCATCCAAAACAGCCAACAAGTCAGACGCTGGAATCGGCGTCAAGTTAGCTTGCAGTGTAAATTCGACCAAAATGTCAGGAACCTCGGCTACAGTGCCGGGGCAGTTGCCGAGGAACTGTGGAACTGGCACCAGTGGTAGATTAGTACTGGACGATGAATCTCCCAAACTTTGAGGCCGCTGAGCCTCGACAATGCCAACGGATTCGCCATCAATCAGCGGCGATCGCTGCAAGATCAACATAAAGTCGTTGATATCGTCGAAATCACAGGCGATGCCATCCAGCTCAATGCCGCCTTCCCGCGGAGGCACCGCCTCAGCATCACTGCCAGGAGGAGTTGCCCCAGCCGTTTGCCGGACCTGAGCCAACTGCACCCGCGCCGGAATCCGCTCTCGCAGTTCCTGCAACAACACCGACCAGGGGCGAATCTCGTTAAAAATATTGGCAAAGGATTGATTTTCGGCCTTCACCAGTTCGACCTGGGCATTAATCGTCTCAATCTGCTGTAGTTGAGCTTCAAGATCAGCAATTTCAGCATCAAGCTCTGCCTCCCGTGCTTGCAATCCCCGAATCTGTTGTTGCAAAAGGAACCAGTAGCCTCCCACCAAACCCAAAGCCGCGATCGCCACAGCCAGACCAATAAACATTGGCGTGCGATCACCCGGAGCAGCCGCAGCCGCAGCCGCCGGACGCACCGAACTGGCATCGACCGGACGAATCTCCCGATCCTTGAGAAAGTTAATATCTAGACCATACATACAGTTACACCTCCCTCAGCCCAAGGCCAATCACCGTGGCCAGTCCAGGACGCTGCTCCAGCGGAATGTCATCCTCCATTTCCAGAGACAACGACGCGACAGGATCAATTTGGCTAGCTGGCAAACTGAGACGTTGTGCAAAAAACTCATCCAACTGCCCAATTGATGCACCAGGACCCGCGAGGAGCAACTGAGCCACCTCCATATCTTCTGCCTGGTTCAAGTAAAAATCGATAGAGCGTCGCAATTCATCCGACAGCTCACCTAAAATCCGCAACATGGCCGCTGTTCCAGGATTAGAGGTGCCTCCCACAACCGGTTGAGGCGACCCTACCGTATCCATCGATGTTGTCGGCACGGTCATCCCCTGCAACAAATCCGTATTGCGCGAAGGTGGCAGATTCATCGCTCGACTCAGCGCACTTTGAATTTGAAAGGTCCCAATCGGAACCGCCCGCGAAAAATGAGGAATGCCGTCCACAACGATAGAAATTTCTGTGCTTTCAAAACCGATATCAACAATTGCAGCAGCCTCTTGAGACGTAAACTGTCGCAGTTGTTCACGAATGGTTCGAATTAACGCAAAACTAGTCGTTTCCAACACGCCTAGATTTAATCCGGCTTGCTGAAAGGTATCGATATAAGAGTCCGTGATTTCCTTGCGAACGGCCACCAACAAAACTTGAACTTTCTCAATCCCATCTTCATCCACAAAGAAGCCCAGCTTTTGATAATCCACATCAGCTTCTTCCCGCGGAAAGGGCAAATAAAGGCTCGCCTCTTGGTTCAAGACCATCTCACGCAGCTCATTTTCATCCAATTCAGAGGGAACAGGAATCACACGCGTAATGGCACGCCCGGGCACGCCTGCTGTTGCATACTTAACCTTGATTCGACTCTCGGCCATCACCGTCTGAAGGGCCTCTGAAATTGCCGGAGCATCCAGAATTTGTCCTTCTTGAAAAACCCCTTCGGGCAATTCAACCGAGGATAGCGTATCCAACTTTAGCTTTTGCCCTTGTTTTCGTAAGCGGGCTACATTGACTCGCTCAGGTGTGAGTTCAACGCCCACACTCTGGCGCTTGGATGAGAATAGGGACCGAAATATACTCACTGTCGTCTCCGTTCACACCTGCGTTAATCAAAATGAAAATAATTAATACCTCACCAAGGACAACCTTGAAACGGAGGTTTTACAAAAATTGTGCTAACGCATGGTACACAATTTCGGTTGGAACTGCCATTGCAAAAACGATACATAAACAATGAAAAAGCATTGAAAAACCCAGCGCGATCGCCTCCTGAATACTGAAGCAATCCCACCCTGTCATCGCCCTTACAACTCCGACCAGATCACTATCTTTTCCACCAAAATGGATCGCGATCTACCCTGCAGACGATCGCATCGAAAAAAGTTGATCTTGCGCTCCCCGAAAGAAGCAACATGATCAGCACCCTGAACCGTTCAGCTAATAACATCGTCTATTCTCAAAAATTGCTTAGACGACCCTATGCTGATCTCAAGAATCAACCGATTTAGCCACAACTTAGAACTTTCAGGTTGATTCACCTGAGATATTACACACAATCCTGAAAAGTGAACCAATTAATATAAGAAAAATCTGAATTTATTTTGGGTTGGGGGGTTGGCACGCACGATCTTTCAAGGGCTTTAACAGCTTATCGAGATGGCAAAAACACCTCACCGAAAATCCCCAAAAACCCTACCCCAAAAGGGTTTCAGTCAATACAGACAGATCATCTTCGTCGCCTCTTAACAGGGCGAAGCCATTGACAAAATATTTATGCTACTCTCAGGCGATTTTTTAGGCCGCAGGGCCTCACCCCCCCTAACGGCAGCACAAAAACACCACTACACCATTTCCTGAAGGCAGCAGCCCCCTTTACCCAGGGCTAATTCATTAGGGAAAGGAAAATGTGGTTGCGCTTTCAATCCTGTAATTCAAACTGCCCAGGAGTCTGCAAGGCTCAACCGACTAAAGTTAGCTCTGTTGCCAAGACAGCCTCACCGCAATGTATCCTAGGATCCTCAAGCCTTCGTCCTTTCCACGGCTCACACCTACGATGGATTATCTCGCTCGCACTTGGAAACGCTTTGGCCTTTGGCTCGCGATCGGCCTGTTAACCAGCTGGCTCATCAGTTGTGGAGCCCCTAGTAGCAACACAGGTGAAACTGGCGATGGGGTTCAGGAAGTTGAATTTTGGACCATGCAACTGCAGCCAGAGTTCACCGACTACTTCAATACCCTCATTGCTGACTTCGAAGCCGAAAATCCCGATATCCAGGTGCGCTGGGTAGATGTCCCCTGGGCTGACATGCAAAGCAAGATTCTGACGGCAGTCGCTGCAGGCACGGCTCCCGACGTCGTTAACCTTAACCCCGACTTCGCTTCCCAGCTTGCAAGCAAGCAAGCCTGGCTACCTCTAGACGATCGCATTTCTCCCGAGGCCAAAGCCACTTACCTCAACAAAATTTGGAATGCTAGTACCCTCAACGGTGATAGCTTTGGCATTCCCTGGTATCTCACGACCCGCATTGCTCTCTACAACCAGGATTTATTTACCGCTGCCGAGGTTGCCGAACCGCCTCAAACCTATGCCGAACTCGCCAATGTCGCGCAGCAAATCAAGGCGAAAACAGGGAAGTATGCTTTTTTTATCTCCTTTGTCCCCGAAGATGCAGCTGACGTACTGCAATCCTTCGTGCAAATGGGGGTGCCTCTGATTGATGATCAGGGCAACGCAGCGTTTAATACCCCCGAGGGCAAAGCCGTTTTCCAATATTGGACTGACCTTTATCAACAGGAACTGCTGCCCCGCGAAGTCCTCACCCAAGGTCATCGTCGCGCTGTCGAGTTATACCAAGCGGGTGAAACCGCCATTCTCGCTGCTGGCGCAGAATTCCTCAGCACAATTGAGAAAAATGCACCCGATATTGCTGCTGCTACAGCCAGTGCCCCGCAAATCAGTGGCTCAACGGGCAAGAAAAATGTTGCTGTGATGAATCTGGTAATTCCTCGCTCGACCGATGCTCCCGATGCCGCCTTGCAATTTGCCTTGTACGTCACCAACGACGCAAATCAACTGGCTTTTGCCCAGGCCGCCAACGTCCTCCCTTCCACTGTCATCGCTCTTGAAGACAGCTATTTTACCGAACCCTCTGCCGATGCCTCACCCATTACCCTGGCTCGTTCCGTCAGTGCAGGTCAGATGCAGGATGCTGAGGTCTTGATTCCAGCAATGGAAGACATCAAGACTCTGCAGAAAGCTATCTACACCAATTTGCAAGCAGCGATGCTGGGTCAGAAAAGTGTAGAACAAGCGGTGGCTGATGCGGCGGCTGAGTGGGAGGGGCGGTAATCAGAGTTAAAGGGTAATGGGGTTGGCGTGCGAACTTCGCTATTAGAGCGGAGATAAAGATAGCATCGAAGAATGTCTGACATATTTGCTTAGGATCTATACTCATTGAGATAGATATTTTCAGTACGCATTTGAATGCCTTATGAATAGCTGGTTTTTGGTAGAGCTCTGTACTCTTCTTGGGGGGACTGCTATTAGCAGGACGATCGCAATTACGACGCCACAAGCTCAAGAAATCATCACTAATTTGTTATTGGCAGCATCAGTTGGAATCGCTGCTGCTTGCGTTGGCTATGGTTTGGGAAGATGGCAGAAGACCAAAACGGACAATACTTCTGGACCTTCCACCTAACCCTACGCAGGAGCAGACGGAATTTACAATCCAGGCATCAATGCAAACATGGTGAGCACCGCTCAACTTTACCGTTAGGCGGCGCTGGAGGACACCATACAAATTCTGAAGTAAAAGTGGGGAGTAGAGCTCGGAGAAGCAAAACAATGAATGCGAAAGGAGTGACTCCGATTCTGAATGTTTCTGATATCCAGCAGAGCTTTGAGTGGTTTGAGAAGCTGGGTTGGGAAAAAGCTTGGGACTGGGGAGCGCCACCCACGTTTGGTGGCGTCTGCTCAGGCGAATGTGAGATTTTCCTCTGCCTCGATGGCCAGGGAGGTCGGGGGAGAGGGACTCAAACCAAGACTTTTGGAGAGGATAGCGGCGAAACCGCAGATAAAGGTGTTTGGATGTCAATTTGGGTCGATAACGTGGATGAAGTTTATCGGCAATGCCTCAATCAAGGCATTGAGATCACATGGGAACCCGCAAACATGCCATGGCATGTTCGTGAGATGCACATACGTCATCCTGATGGGCACGTATTTAGAGTGAGTCAAGAGCTTGAGCAGGAATGAACACATGTGTTCCTAGAGCCCATTGATGTCGCTTTGGGAAGGCACTCTCCCCAAAGCGGTAGCGAAACTGCCCGCCGGGCTTTAGATGTAATGGCGTGGCATCTGTAGTCTCAACGAGAAGAAGCTGATTTGGGCACCTTCTTGACCTTCAAGTAACTCGAAGGAATAGAATGCCTTACGGCAGCGTGTACAAGTTCTACCATTGCCATAAGACATACGTAGAAATGTGATTTTGCTTTCCTAGTTGAGGCAGCAAAATCATTTTCGTCGCATCAACTATAGGTCGTATAGAAACGGGAAATATCCTGTAGCAACGCAAGGTATAAGCTGGAATATGAATCAACTTTACGGATATTGTTTATGCAAAGCGATCGCGTTTTCTATTCCTACGCCAAGCCGCTTTGATGTCTGCCACTGCGTTGATTGTCGTCGTTGGCACGGTGCACCAGCGATTGGTATTGACTCAACCGAAGTAACGCTGCTAAATGATGCGCCAACACTAACGTGGTTCAACAGCTCTACCATGGCCGAGCGTGGCTTTTGTAGTACCTGTGGAACAAGCTTATTCTATCGCTTGAAAAGTAACAGATCGAAATGGTCTGTTTACATGGGGTCGCTAACCAAAATCCCCCAAAATATTCCGCTCGGATATCAAAGTTTTCTTGGTCAAAAATTAGATTTCTATGCAATCGTTTCTCCCCGTTAGGACGACGGGGGATTTTGCTAGGTAACGATCGCTAATGCAGTCGTTTGTGGTTATGGCTTTTTGCCCTCAAAGGTGACACCTGTTATTACCCAAAGAGACTAGTACTCGACGGCGTAAGTTTTCGGAGTAATTCGATAGTAGAAGGGTGGTTGGGTAGAAGGGTGGTTGGGTAGAAGGGTGGTTGGGTAAAAGGAATAGTGCCGGTATTTCTGCCGCAGGGTACTACAAATCAGGGTTCAGGGTGCATTGCACTAAGTTGAGATGCCCATAAATGGGTTCTGTACACCTTTTTCAGGGATGAACAGGCCCCTTCTTTTAGGCGATGGAAATAAATCACCAGATCGGCGCGTTGGGATTCTTACACTTTCCGGCAGGAGTGCTAAGGAGAAATATCTCTAACTTTGGCAATTAAGTGACGGATTTCTAGCCCCATAAACTGCCTTTGGCCGCAACCATGCCAAAGATTATCAAACTGATTGCGAAAATGCCTATACCACCGCGATTCTCGATTGGATTGTAATTCAAAGGTTGGAGCAAATTCATCGGAATGATGGGGGTATATCTCAACAATGATTTTGCCATGCGGCATATCAGGATCCATCACTAGCATGCCGAATGCAGGCTTATAAGGCAGCAAGCCTAACTCAACTTGGGCAGTAGCATCGGCTAGGATGCTAATCCTTTCTAGCGTTAGATTGAGCGTATCGACAAAAAACTGCTTGTTACTGATGCTTTTACTGCGCAATACAGCCTGTTCAGGGGCCGTGCTACTTGGGTCCATCAAAATAATTCGTACGATTGCGCCTGCCTTCAAGCGTTCTTCCAAGATGGGTGCATAATCACGAATTGTACGACTCAAGCAAGCACCGACAAAGCCGATATATTTGGCGCGTGTTAATTCAGCCGCGATCGAATGCTTATCTTGCCAGAAAAAATCATCTGCATTGGGTGGTTTAATCAGTTTTGTTGATAATCTATCAAGGCTTTCGCGCGTGCTTAGGCTCGTAAAGACAACTAGGGCCAAAACAGCTAGTGTTATCTCTGTCAAAACCTCTGACGAAGCCAAGTTGAAGATATCTAAGGCTAAGATAACGGTGATGAATACAAGCGTAATATAGTGCTCAAGATTACGACCTGAAGAAATATCCTGAACTGACTTTTGGATAAACTTGATCACAGATTAAATCACTCGCTCTAAAAGAAATCCAAATAGTCCTAAAAGAAAAAATTAGAGGTTGCGATCGCAACCTCTAGCCACAGGAACTTATTGCAGAAACTTATGTCAAAGCACGATTGATATTGTCTCCTTTGTCCATTTGGCGCACGGTTTTATAGACTAAAAAGCCATAAATTCCAAAGATAGGGCCAACGACGAGACCAACAGCAGTCCCAAGGAGCTGACTAATAAATACATTGCCGAAAGGCATGGAAACGAATGTAACCACAATGATCGGTAGCACAATTAGTAAGAGACCGGCTAAAAGCAAACACCAAAAAATGCTCCACCAGCGCCCTTGAGTTAAACGCCAGGCAATACCAAGAGCTTCTGTTCCAGAAGCATCTTGCAGCATGACAGCATACAGCACAAAAACCAAACGGACAGCCAAATAAAGTCCTGGAATAATCAGCAGCAGCAAGCCTACAACAACACTCACAAAATATAGGAAATAGGCCAAGATCAGGTTTCCAGCCTTTTCCGTAGCACGTTGAATTGCCTCAGAGAGTTCAGTTTGCTGATCCTTTAAATGCCGCGAAATAATGTAAATTGCGGCTCCTCCCAATAGAGGCGTGATCAGCAGGTTGGCCACGATACTTAAGATATTGGAGAACGGTGATGGTAGAAATGCACCCACCAATTGAAGAACAGCTGCTGGCAGCGATAGGATCACCAACGGCACAAAAACAGGTCCCACTCTGCTAAAAGATTCTTGAAGAAAGTTACCTGCGTTCAGTTGTGCTTGCGACATATTTCTACACCTCAATAAGATGGATGTTGCCCTAAGGTAAACACACTCCCCAGTACATCCTGCAAAATCTCAGACATCTTTAACGCTTTAGTAAGCTGAACTACTTTTGAGTAGTTGTCACTTTGCAATTTGGCATTGTATCGATTCTTTATGTCCCTACCCCTGCTCAAAAACTATATCGACGGTCAGTGGTGTGTCTCCCAGACAAGCAATCATCTACCGGTCGAGAACCCAGCAACTGCGACAACCCTAGCTCAGGTGCCTTTATCGCCAGTGACGGAAGTTGAGCAAGCAGTCGTCGCTGCAGCTCAAGCATTTCAAGAATGGCGGCGGGTGCCACCGCCAGAACGGATACAGCCCCTATTCAAACTGAAGGGCTTACTTGAGGCGCACGCCGACGAAATTGCACGGCTTATTACGCAAGAGTGTGGCAAGACTCTGAAAGAGTCACGGGGGGAATTGCAGCGGGCAATTGAAAATGTGGAAGTCGCCTGCGGCATTCCTACCGCCATGCAGGGAAACTTTTTAGAGGACATTGCCCGTGGCATTGATGAGTTTATGATTCGTCAGCCTTTGGGAGTCGCGGCGGCGATCGCGCCCTTTAATTTTCCCGCCATGATCCCTTTTTGGTTTTTACCCTATGCGATCGCCTGCGGTAATACGTACATTGTCAAACCCTCGGAAAAAGTCCCGCTGACGATGCAGAAAATTTTTGAGCTGATTGATCAGTCTGGTTTTCCAGCGGGTGTGGTCAATTTAGTAAACGGTGCCAAGGAAACCGTTGATGCCATCCTGGAACATCCTACGATTCGGGCCATCAGCTTTGTCGGTTCCTCACCGGTCGCGCGCTACATCTATGCCCAAGCAGCGGCTCACGGGAAACGCGTGCAGTGCCAGGGAGGCGCGAAAAATCCCATTATCGTGCTGCCGGATGCGGATATGGAAATGACGACGCGGATTGCGGCGGATAGTGCGTTTGGTTGTGCCGGCCAAAGGTGCTTAGCAGCCTCTTTGGCCATCACTGTCGGAGCTGCTCAAGCGTCATTTACAGAGGCGATCGCGGCAACAGCAGCGGCCCGCGTCACCGGCAATGGGCTCGAACCGGATGTGCAGATGGGTCCGGTGATTACAGCTCAGAGCAAAGATCGGATTGAGACTCTGATCCAAACGGGAGCAGACGAAGGGGCTAAGATCCTTGTTGATGGTCGTCAGCCTCAGATTACGGGGTTTGAACAGGGCAACTTTGTACGCCCTACGGTGCTGCAAGATGTGCCAGCCGACGGCGAAATTGCCCGCACTGAAATTTTTGGGCCGGTGCTGGGGCTCATGCATGTGGATACGATTGAAGCCGCGATCGAGTGCGTTAATCGGAGTCCTTGGGGCAATATGGCTTGTCTTTTCACCACTAGCGGTGCAGCAGCTCGGAAGTTTCGCTATGCTGCCGAAGCTGGCAACATAGGGATTAATATCGGCGTGGCGGCTCCGATGGCCTTTTTTCCCTTTAGTGGTTGGAAAGATAGCTTTTTTGGGGATCTTCACGGTCAAAGCCACCACGCTGTTGAGTTTTTTACTCAAACCAAAGTTGTCATTGAGCGCTGGCCCAAGGAGTGGAGTCGGCAGTTTTAGGAGGATCGGTTGAGGGTAGGCGATCGGGTTGGGCTCTGATCTGAGTCTCCTAGACGCGATGTATCGCGTCTTTACAGGGCGGGGAGGTACAGCACTATCGCTTAGGGCGCTGGGGGAGACGCGATGTATCGCGTCTTTACAGGGCGAGACGATCTATACTCGCTCGGGGAGACGAGGTGTATCGTGCCTATACAGGGCGCGACGCTCTATACTCACTCGCGGCTTAGGGATCGGGGGGGAGACGCGATGTATCGCGTCTTTACAGGGCGGACGCTTATCTTCTACGCTCCACACTCTACTCTCCACCCTCTACTCTCTACTCTCCCTGCGGGGATAGCACGGCCTATCGCTCAGGGCGCTGGGGGAGACGCGATGCATCGCGTCTTTACAGGGCGTGACGCTCCACCCTCCACCCTCCACCCTCTACCCTCCCTTACGGCTTCTTTGCGGTAAGTTGCCTGAGTGCCAGGATTTCGGTGATTTTTGTCAAGTTGGTGTTGCGTTTTCTGTATTCAGCAATTTCGCCATCTTTGGCTCGAAGGTTGTTACGATAGCGTCGCTCCATCAGGGCTAATTTATTTCTATAGAGTTCCTTGGCACGACGTTCAAGAGCGGATTTGTCAGCTTTTCGCGGCACTTCTAACCGAACCACCAGGGATTCACCACGCTTTTTTTCAATCGCTTGAATCGAGACGGCTTTTTGACCATAACGCTCACTCAGCTCCTGAAATGCCAGGAAAAAGGCTGTCCAGTCAATGCCATCGGCGAAGGCCAGATCAACCGTTTTCAGAATCTGTTGGAAGGAAGTCGTGAACTCACCGGGTCTGAAATTGCCGTTGCGAGGACGGCGTTCCTTCATCGCGCCATCTTCACGCCGGAGATAGATATATTCGCAAATAACCCCGCGTAATGTCGTGGAGCCATTGATGTTCCAGGCTTCCAAACAGGCACCGGTCAATGTTGCCTGATGGAAGTTGGTCGCAATCGCTTGACCAGAACTTAGATCCGCATTGCTTAAATCGGCATTGCTGAGGTTGGCGTTGTAAAGGCTAACCCCGTACAAATCAGCGCTCCGAAGCGAGGCGTTGCGCAAGTCGACATCGTGCAGTGTCGCGTTGCTCAGGCCCGCGTTGTGCAGATCAGCCCCTTGCAAATTCGCCTGGCTAAAATCAGCTTTACTCAAATTGGTGTAGCTGAAATCAACACCGCTCAGGTTTGCTTTCCTGAAGTCAACATTACTCAGGTCGGCTCCATTGAATTTGGCCACAATGAGGTTAGCTTGGCTTAAGTTAGCCCCACTCAGGTCGGCTCCACTCAAATTCGCCCCACTCAGGTCGGCCCCACTCAGATTCGCCCCACTCAGGTCGGTACCAGTGAGATCAATCGTTCGTAGGTCCGCACCACTGAGATTGGCACCGTGGAGATCAGCCCCGCGTAGCGACGCATTACTCAGATCCGGAACGACAGCCGGATTAATCTTGCGCCATTGATGCCAAAGGGAAACCCCTTCATTCAAAATCGATAGCTGTTCTTTATCAGCCACAACAGTTCTCCGATCAGCATGTCTGCGCGATCGCGCCAGCGGTAGATGCCAGAAGTTACTGCTCAGCTATCAATTAGTTGTCCACAGCCGTCAGTCGCTGATTTGTATCTAGCAGACGACTGGTAGCCAATTTCTGTTTCCTGCAGCGGGCACTTCCTTGAGCAACTCACACCCTTACCTTCATATTTCATCTATCGGCCTAAGAATCCGTACCATACCCAAGTTTATTTTTCATGCCCACACAATTACGCCCTTTTTGTCACAGGCATACCCCAGTAAAGATGCTAAGCACCGCATGAAAATAAAGTACCTGCACAAGGCCGTGGCAAAAGGAAAGGGATCGGGTATTGGGTTCGTAGCGGCGGTATAGTCACGCAGTTCTCAGCCCACAGGCCCGACCGTTCAAGGTATAGAGAAAGAGGATGTTGGGGGGCAGTTTCCCTGCATCACGATCGCGATCGAAGAGGCAGGGCTTTGTCTATGATTGCAGCCTATTTTTGTCAATACACAGTCATCTATCACGAACGTTAGCCTAATCCCATATCTATCGCTCAGTGGCTTGAAGCAGGTTTTGAGGCTTCCTCAATTCAGCCTCAAGCGTATGCCGCTGAACTCAGGGAACGGCTGTTATGACCCAGAAGCATAATCAAAGGCAGCGCCAGCAAATTGTCATTGTCGGTGCCGGGTTTGGTGGATTTCAGGCAGCTCAGTCCATGGCCAACGCTGACGCCGACGTGCTGCTTATTGATCGCAACAACTACAGTACCTTCGTCCCGTTGCTCTATCAGGTAGCAACGGCTCAACTAGAGCCTTCGCTCGTTGCCTACCCTATTCGCACGAAGCTCCGGGGTATGCGGAATATCCAATTTCTGCAATCACAGGTGGAGTTGGTTGACTTTGATAAGCAGTTAGTAAAAACAACGGCAGGGCCATTTGCCTATGATTACCTGGTACTCGCCACCGGGACCCAGTCGAGCTATCACAGCATTCCCGGAGCCCCAGAGTATACCTTTCCGCTGAAAACCCTGACTGATGCGATCGCCCTACGCAATCACATCCTGCGCTGTTTTGAAAAAGCATCACGGATGACGGATCCCCACGAACAACAACGCCTGTTGACCTTCTTAATCGTCGGCGGTGGGGCCACGGGCGTCGAGGTAGCAGGAGCCCTGGCAGAACTAATGCGGGGAGCCTTACAGCGTGATTTCATCGACCTGGCTGGCGAAGGACGCTTGGTGCTAATCCAATCAGGTTCAGGGTTACTGCAAGAGTTCTCCCAACGGTTGGGCAACTATACCCATCGCCATTTAGAGGCCATGGGTATAAAGGTGTGTTTGAACACACGGATAGCTCAGGTTGAGGCCACTCGCGTGATCCTGGCGGATGGTGAAGCGATCGCCACCGCTACCGTAATCTGGGCCGCTGGTCTGGAAGCCACACGTCCAGACCTTGCCCCCTCGCTTCCCCCATCCCCCAAGCGCAAACTATTAGTGCGGGATACCTTACAGCTCGTTGACTATGCCAACGTTTACGCGATTGGCGATGTAGCCGCTTTTGCCCAAGACCACCAATCACTGTCAGGGGTGGCACCCGAAGCCTTACAGCAAGGCGTTTTTGTAGCCCGTAACTTGCGTCGCCAACTACGCAATCAACCACTCCAGTCCTTCGCTTACTGGAACAAGGGACGCTTAGCCATCATTGGTGGCTACGGTGGTGTTGGTCGCATTCTGGGGATCAACTTTGGCGGCATCCTCGCTTGGGCTCTATGGCTGGCAGTCCATGTCGTGTATTTACCGGGCTACCGCAGTCGTTTGCTGGTGCTGCTGACCTGGCTACAGAACTATGTGCTGGGCGATCGCGCCAGCCGCCAAATTCTTCCTGCCATCGCTCAACTCAACATTGACAAGGAATTATCCGCCTTAAGTGTTCGGTCCAACCCCGATGATTACCTATGACCACTGACTCTGCAGTTAAGGAGACCCCCACGATGAAATACTTACCCCTAGTTGCGCGTATCTGCCTCTCACTGATCTTTCTGAAAGCTGGCATTAACCATGCTGTAGGCTTCGCTGGTTTTGCTGGCATGCTCAGCCAAAGGTTACCGCTAGGAACCCTATTGGCACTGGGCACAGTTGTTTTCCAGTTATTAGGCACACTTTCATTGCTGCTGGGATATAAAGTCAAAATTGGCGCACTCTTGCTGATTATCTTCCTGATCCCGGCTTCCCTGATGTTTCACAATCCCTTGGATCCTGAGCAACTCAATAACTTTTTGAAAAATATCGGTTTGATCGGGGGGCTGCTGTTTGTGATTGATGCCGGTGCTGGGGCTGTCAGCGTGGATGCTGCACTGCAGGGAAAAACTCGGGCCGTCAGCGCAACAGCCGATCAATCATGACATTCGCCTGCGAACCATAACCACCGCCGAACAGATTGAAGTGATTCAAGATGTGGTAGAGGTTATACAACGTTTTGCGCGCCGCATATCCTGCAGCCAGAGGGTATGCGGCATTGTAGCCTTCGTAGAACGGTTGGGGAAATCGTCCAAACAGTTCTGACATAGCAATATCCACCTCGCGATCGCCATAATACGTCGCGGGGTCCAAAATCACTGGGGTTCCTGTTAGCGTCACGGCGGCATTCCCCGACCAGAGGTCGCCATGCACCAGCGCTGGCTCGGGATCATGCCCAGCCAGCAAAGCGGGCACTGCGGCTAATAAGTCATCCTCGCGGGGAAAATGGCCCCGTCGCTGCGCCAGATGAAACTGATATCGCAATCGATGCTCAGTGTAAAACGTCACCCAGTCTGCGGTCCAAGGATTCTTCTGGGGTGTTTCGCCAATTGTGTTGTCCTGCTGCCAACCAAAGCCGCGATCGCTCGTGACGCGATGCATCGCCGCCAAATCCTGACCTAACTGATACCAGGCATCCTGTCCCCCTCCTTCCAGCGGCAAATATTCCATCACAATGTAGGCTGATCCCTCAGCCGTTCCCCAGCAGATCGGATGGGGGACGCGAATGGTTTGACTCGCCGCAATCTCTTTCAGCCCCAACGCTTCTGCCTCAAACATGGCAAAACGCACGGCACGATTGATCTTCAAAAAATAACTGCGATCGCCATCGGTTACTTGATACGCCTGATTGATACTGCCACCACCAATGCCCCGGCGATCGCGAATCGTAAACGGCTGTCCGGTAGTACGCGTGATTTCTTCAGCGATAGTTTGCCACATGGTTCCCAATTCAGTTTGGCCGAATCCTCAACACCCCATAAGCTTCGGGCGAAAGATACGTTTGGGCCGCGACCTGAATTTCTTCGGGCGTGAGTTGTTGAATCCGAGCGGGATAGGTCAGGGCGTGGTCAAGTTTATCGGTTAGGGTCTGGTAGTAGCCATAAAGCCCAGCCCGATCATTAGGGCTTTCACTGGCAAATACGTAGCGATTGGCAACCTGAGTCTGGACCCGACGCAGCTCTGTTTCGGTAATCGGTTCTTGGCGGATGCGGTGGATGTGCTGAGCGATCGCGGCCTCGACAGCAGCCAAGTTTTCTTCGGGAAGCTGAGCAGTCACGCTGAACACACCTTGTTGCCAATAAGCCATGGTACTTGCCGACAGGCTCGTGACTAACTGCTGCGTTTCGCGCAAGTCTTGAATCAAGCGAGAGGTCCGACCACGTCCTAAAACACAGGCTAATACATCCAAAGCATGGGTCTGTTCGACATCAGCCAAGCCAGGTACTCGCCAGCACATCACTAACCGGGCCTGCTGCAAAGCCGCATCCACCTGATCAATCTGCTGCACGGTCCCAAACGGCTCTTCTGGGGCTGAGCGATACACATTCGTTGTGCTACACCGTCCTGGATTTTGCGTTTGGCGACGCGCTAGGGCTTGTTCAAACCCGTCTGCGACAGTCTGAATCAGCTCTTCTACCGGCAAGTTACCGACCGCCACGGCGGTGATCCGTTCGGGTTGATACCAGTAAGCATGAAACTCCCGCATCTGCTGCGCGGTGAGCGTTTCGATCACCGCCGTGGGGCCCAGTACCGGACGCCGATAAGGCAACTGATCGAACACCAATTCCATCGAGTGGTAGAACGTCCGGCGGCGAGGATTGTCATCGGCCCGCAGGATCTCTTCCAGAATGACGGGACGCTCCCGTTCAAACTCGGTATCTGCTAAAAGCGGATTCATCACCAGCTCAATTTGGAGGGGAGCGAGTGCAGCAAAATCTTGGGGCGCGGTCGTGATGAAGAAGTGGGTATAGTCCTGGCTGGTGGCTGCGTTAGTCACCCCACCGCGAGCCTCAATCCGACGCTCAAACTCCCCTGTGGGCAGTTGGGAAGTCCCTTTAAAGATCATGTGTTCCAAAAAATGAGCCATGCCGTTGATGGCGTCCGACTCCATCGCGGAACCTACCCGCAACCAGAGACTCAAATTCACAGCCTCAACCGGCATCTGCTCAGCAATGACAGTCAATCCATTACTCAATCGTCGAATCGTAGGTGCCGTTGGAACAGAATGAGGAGATGCAACGGCGATCGCAGATGTCATAAATAGGCCACTCCCAAGTGATCAAGCCTTCAATTATCTTAACGTCTGAACGCAGAGAAACCCCGACTATTGTCTAAGTTTTGCAAATGGATCATCGGTTGACCCCGAAAAAGTGATCCAACAGCCTGAAAAACGGCCCATTGATCTAGCACACCCATTGCAAACACCTCATCTTTGGGTAATTTGGAAATTTTTTCGGCTTTATTCAACACCAATGCCCTATTCAGCGAACCCGTGAATTACACTTAAGCAGCCCTACAATACGAAAGGCTTGAGCGATGATGTGAACGTTGAGTAATCTGTGGTTAATCTGATGGTTGCTCACCCAACGCATTACTCGATTTGCCCAACACTTCAGGGAGAATTGGCATGGGGACCTGGATCAAGGAAACAAAAAAGGCGATCTACTTGATGCAAGGCGGTTATTGGATCTCGCGGATTACAAAATATCCGTCTTCTAGTAATCCTAACGAGCAGGTCGTCAATATATCGGGGCTAAGGAACTGGTTTACCCGTTCCGACTTTCCACGGGCAATGACGGTATCGCCTGATGGCCCAGAACCGCCCCAAATGCCACCGCCACCGCCTACGACTCCACCCTCATCCACCAGTCCAGGCTCCTCTTCCGGTACATCCTCCTCGGGTTCGAGTGGTTCATCCCCAACCGCTCAAATCAACAGCGATGGACTGCGCATTGTGAAAGATTTCGAGGGTAGAGAGCTGCGCGCCTATCAAGACTCAGTGGGTGTGTGGACCATTGGCTATGGCCATACGGCCGCCGCCGGACCACCGACTGTTTATGCCGGCCAAACCATCACGGAAGCGGAGGCTGAAGCCATCCTTCAACGCGATTTGGAGAAATTTGAAAGGGGTGTACGCGATGTCGTGAAGGTACCGCTCAACAGTAATCAATTCTCGGCACTCGTATCCTTCAGCTTCAATGTGGGGGTCGGGGCCTTAGCCAACTCAACACTGCTACGAAAACTCAACGCGAGAGATTATCAGGGGGCCGCCAATGAGTTTCCGCGCTGGGTGAAAGCTGGGGGGCAAACGCTGCAGGGTCTTGTGCGACGTCGTGATGCTGAACGTGCCCTCTTCTTAAGTCAAGATTACACACGCTTCCTATAAATTCTGATTGGCAGTTCTGATTGGCATATAAATAACCGCCCCTGCTCCCTGCCACGCTGCCACCTGACTACTCTGCCACCTGACTACTCTGCCACTGACTTGCACCGGCACGTCATCGTCACATCGTCCCCTTGCCTGACATGATCTGCCCTGCTTTTACCGTCAAAATCTGCGAAGCCTTGAGCCATTGAGCATCAAAAGATCCCAGGTGGGTGGTCGTAATGAGGGTTTGAAACCGATCTGAAATCGCTTCCAGTAGCTGATTCTGGCGATTGAGATCCAATTCTGCCAGCACATCATCTAGCAGCAATAGCGGTGGTTCCCGAATCACCGATGCAATCAGCTCCAGTTCTGCCAGCTTTAGCGCCAGTACTAGCGTCCGCTGCTGTCCCTGAGACCCATACTGCCGTGCTGGCGTGTTGTTAATCGTGAACTCAATATCATCGCGATGCGGTCCGACTAAAGTCGTATGCTGCTGGTACTCGGCGATCGCGCGCTGCTGGATCTTGTCTAAAAACGCGGCTTGAATCACAGCCGGATCATCCGCCTCCATCGGCACATTCGGAGCATATTGCAGCCGCAGTTGCTCAGTCTCACCGCTGATGGCTTCATGCCAGGTGTGCGCAATCGGAGCCAACCGCGCTAGTCCTCGCGATCGCCGTCGAATAACGCGTGTGCCTAAGGCGGCAAGTTGAGCATCCCAGAGGGCAAGTTGAGTGCGATCGGGCAAAGGCTGCGCCTGTTCTTGACGTAGCAGCGCATTGCGTTGTTTTAGCGCTTGCTGATATTGCGCCAGAATATGCGCATAAACAGGTTCCAACTGCATGAGTAATGTGTCGAGCCACATCCGTCGCTCCCCTGGTCCACCGCGCACAAGATCTAAGTCGAGGCTAGAAAACTGCACCGCATTCAACGCCCCGAGAAAATCCATCTGGCGTCGCAGTTTTTCACCACTCTGAATCGCGGTGCGTCGGCCTCCATTACGCAGAATTAAAGCCACTTCAGCAAAACCAACTTCTCGCTCAACCGCTGCTTTCACCTGAGCGGTAGGGTGATCAGCTTGAATCAAGTCGCGATCGCGGTTCGTACGGTGCGACTTCAGGGTTGCCAATAGCTCAACTGATTCCAGTAAATTTGATTTACCTTGCGCATTCTCTCCCAGCAGGATGGTTTTAGGTGCGGTAAAGTCGACCCGCTGCTCCTCGTAGTTGCGGAAATGCCTCAGTTCTAGTGTTTTGAGGTACATGAACGCTGCCCGACGTCGAATCCATCCTCGATAAGGGTAGGACACTTTTACCCTGCCGCTAAATCTACCATCAACGGATTCGTAACCTATGCTGGCATCGCCGTATGATTTTCTCGATACGATTCGCCAAGTTCTCGATACGCCCTTTTTAAACGTTGGCAGTTCATCCTTAACGCTGAGCGCGATCGCTCAGTTTTTATTGGCACTGCTAGTTTCCCTGCTGTTTTCCCTCGGCTTCAAACAGATCTTTGCCAATCAGATCTTGAGTCGCCTCGGATTCAAGCAAGGTCCACGCGAATCGATCGCCACTGTCGTAGGCTACAGTCTGGGCACCCTTATCTGCCTCGTCCTCCTACAGGCGCTCGGCATCAACTTAGCCACAGTCGCCGTCTTAGCAGGAAGTTTAGGGATTGGGATTGGCTTCGGGCTGCAAGACATCACGCGCAACTTCACCAGTGGCCTTGCCATGCTGGTCGAACAAAAGCTCAAAATCGGTGACTTTATTGAATGGGAGGGGCTCTCCGGCTACATTATTGAGATCTCCTTGCGCTCCACGGTCATTCGCACGATCACCGAGCGACACATCGTGATTCCCAATAGCAAGCTGGTCGGTAGCCAAGTCATTAACTGGACCTATAACAACCCTAAGGGGTGGGTGCCTGTCTACGTTAACGTGGCCCACGAGAGTGACCCCATTATTGTGATTGAAGCTCTATTGGACTCAGCTTATTTAGAGGAAACCGTTTCGTACGAATATCCGCCAGAGGTCCTGTTCATCGGCTTTGGTCCCAACTCCCTGGACTTTGTACTTTGGATCTGGGTCAATCGAGTTGACTTAAAACATCAAACCGAAAGCGCCCTACGCTTCATCATCGACCAAAACCTGCGGGAACATCATATTCGTCTGGCTTCTCCCCGCTATGAGTTATGGAATCGTAATCCCAACGTAGTCGTCCAGTCTTCTCTAGAAGAGTACGCAGCCGACACCACAGGATACGCTGAGCTGAATAATGCCACCTCAACCTTTAGCGAAACATATCCCAAACCAGTCGCGGTCCGTGACCTATTGCGACAGATTCCCTACTTTGCTAACTGTAGCGTTGTTGAACTCCGCAAACTTGTAGAAATTGGTCATCGCCAACGGTTGGAAGCGGGTGAAATCCTCTTTAAGGAAGGCGACACTGGCGATGCGTTTTACATCGTCCTAGCAGGCGCGATCAGCTACACCCTCGCGGACCAAAACGAAGCTACAGTCTTAAGTGCCGGGAAATTCATTGGTGAGTTTTCGCTCATGCTGGGAGTTCCTCGTACCGTAACGGTTAGAGCGATCGAAGATACTACCGTATTTGCAATTAGTCCGCAGGGGTTCAAACAAATTTTGCAAAGTCAACCCCGACTCTACGATTTGATTGTGAGGGCAATGGGGTGTCATGAAGCAGAGTTAACGCAGCAAAAGCGTCGTCTACGGGAACTGGGGCTCATCAACAACGAATATGACAAGAACCCCGTAGCCTGGGTACAAAAACATTTAGAGAAATTGTTTACCCCTTGGAATTATTAAGGGCTTTTCACTCAAGGCAGGCAATTCTGGAGACGTAAACATTGTCATGCACATCCGCTGGGAGACTGGAAGTTCTCATTGAGTTGGCGATCGGGAATCTGGATGCGCCAAGAACATACTCTTTGCGTAAAACTTACGAGCCATCCTGTAGATAGCCTCTAGAAGTAGATAAGCTGTTGATAGTTTCACGCTTTACTAGCTCCTAACGATAAGGGCTCAAAGCATCGCGCTATGGTCCTCAATCATCAAGTTTAATTGGCATAACGCCAAACGCAAAAAATGGAAGATATTAACCAGAAGGATCTTGAACATTTAAGATTGCTATCCCTCTTTCACTATGTGTTGGGAGGTGTCGTGGCGGCATTATCCCTATTTTCACTATTGCATATCAGTGTTGGGTTAGCTTTTCTGCTATCGCCTGAAACGTATTCCCAGTCTGATGGAACTGAGTTTGCCGCTGAATTCGGCTTAATGTTTTTGGCAGGAGGTTTAGCAGTTTTAATTATTGGTTTAACCCTAGCACTCTGCCTAATTATTTCGGGTCGATCCCTCGCCAAAAGAAAACGCTATTGGTTTAGCTTTGTGGTGGCTTGCATTGAGTGTATTAATGTCCCTATGGGAACCGTACTTGGGGTATTTACACTGATTGTTTTATGCCGGGAATCAGTGAAGTCGCTTTATGCCTTGAGGCGATCCTAAACGTACAGACTCCACCCCCCTAGTTTCTGTATCCCAGCTTCATCGGTATCACATCGGTTGTTTCAAGCAACTAGGACTCTCTCTGGTAGCCATGTTGACTGTCAATGCGACTTCTTTTCTTCCCCTTCCTTGGATTTAACCGAGCCGAGTTGAGGCGATGCTTAGCAGGCAAGACTGTGCTCATCACAGGGGCAAGTTATGGCATTGGTGAATGCTTGGCCGATATGTTGGCCGATACCCCAGCTCATTTGCTATTGGTAGCGCGGACCAAAGCCAAACTCCTGGAAGTAAAACACCGGATTGAAGCTCGCGGCGGACGGGCCGACGTTTTTCCCTGTGATTTGAGAAATCCGTCTGAAGTGCAAGCACTACTCGACACTTTGAAACAACATCCGGCAAAAATCGACATTTTTGTCAGCAATGCGGGGAAATCGATCCGACGCTCGATTTTTGATTCCCTCGATCGCCTGCATGATTTTACGCGCACCATAAACCTGAACTATTTGGGACCGGTGCAACTCATGTTGGCGTTGATCCCTTCCTTAATCGCTCGCCAGGGACATGTGATCAATATCTCGGCGATCAACGTACTGCTTATCCCAGCGCCCAAATGGGCGGCTTATCAGGCCTCCAAAACAGCTTTTGATCAATGGTTTCGTAGCGCTGCCCCCGAACTGAACGCTCGCGGCATCAGCACGACCTCGATTTATCTACCGCTGGTGCGCACACGAATGATCGAGCCGACTGAGGCTTACCGCAACCTTCCAGCCATGCAACCAGAACAGGTGGCGACGCTCATCTGTCAAGCTATCCTGTCGCGCCAGCGCACCTATGCCCCTTGGTGGCTATTAACCGGACAACTTGCTTCTGTCCTCTTGCGTGGCATTTGGGAAATGGCTTGGAGTCATCGCTTGCGACGTAAACGGTAGGCGCACTATGCAAACACTCATTGGCAAGCTGTATCGAACGCGTCTACTCACCCCTGCGGGCCTATTCCGACTGGTTGAAGCCGTGTTGACAACCGGCATCAATTTGATGGCGTTATTACGCGTTGCAGCTAAGTTACATCCCCAACGCACAGCCTTAGTTGATGACCAAGCCCGGTTAACCTATCCCGAGCTTTGGCAGCAGGCTGAGGCATTGGCGGGAGCACTGCACCAGGAGTATGGCGTGCAACACAGTCAACGGGTTGCGATCGCCTGCCGGAACCATGCGGCAGGTATCAAAGCTATTTTTGCGGTATCGCGTTTGGGTGCCCATGTCTTTTTGCTCAATCCCGAGATGAGCACCGATCAAACACAGGCCTTAGTAGAACGTCTAGCGATCGACTTCTACATCTATGACAGTCATGATGGAGTCCATCCTTTCTGGCTCGAAAACTCCCCACTAAGGCACCACGCGATCCCGACATATCATGCCACGGCCCCCTCCATTGACCAACTGGCGTCAGAGCCGCGATCGCCCAAAGCGCACTTGAGAACGGTCAAAACTGGCAACATTGTAGTCATGACGGGCGGCACCACTGGACATCCCAAGCCTGCTAGCCGCAAACCCTCTATTTTCAATTTTCTGCCACCGTTCATGGCGCTGCTGTGTCAGGTCCATCTCGATCATTATCGATCGCTCTACATTGCCACACCTATTTATCACGGCTTCGGGTTGGCCGCCCTGCTCATAGGCGTCATTCTGGGAGCCGAACTTTATATCACCCCACGATTCAAGGCGGAGCAAGCCTGTACGCTAATTGCTCAGCATCAAATCGAAGTCGTGACGCTGGTGCCCTTAATGTTGCAACGGATGCTGCAGCATGATCCCGTTGCCTTGACATCGCTGCAGCGTATCCTCACCGGGGGGGCGGCTTTGCGTCCGCTGTTGGCCCAGGATGTCCTGCATCAGTTGGGCCCCATTATCTTCAATCTATACGGCACCTCGGAAGCAGGATTTTGCCTTCTCGGAACACCAGACCTACTAAGCCGCAAACCAGCATCCGTGGGTAAACCGGTTCGGGGGGTCAGGGCAGCCGTGGTTCACGAGGCACGACCAGGGCAAGATAGCCCTCAAATTGGTCGTCTCTGCATTCAGAGTGCTTGGTCCACGCGCCAGCAAAGCTGGATAGAAACCGGCGATCTGGCCTATCGCGACCCTGAAGGCGACATCTTTCTCTGTGGCCGAGTCGATGACATGGTCGTTTCGGGAGGCGAGAATGTCTATCCCATTGAATTGGAAAACGTCGTTCTGCAGCACCCAGACATAGAGGCAGTCGCAGTTTTCGGCATCCCTGATGAGGACTTTGGTCAGCGGTTGCAAGCTGTGGTCATCCCCAAAACGAACAGGCATCTGGATGCCGCAACACTAAGGGATTGGTTGAAACCCCGAGTTGCTCGTTACCAGATGCCTGCGGTCATTGAATTTCGCG
>JBCBTQ010000014.1:0-49600 GCA_039818605.1 Cyanobacteria bacterium J06639_14
CACGTCTGATTATCACCACCAAAATTCCACCCATGCCAGATGCGGCTGCGATGACAGCACGCTTGGAAGCTTCGCTCAATCGCCTGCAGGTTGAGACTATCGATTGCCTTGCGGTACATGGTATTAACACACCGCAACATTTAGCCTGGGTACAAGATCCCAACGGATGCATGGCCGCGTTACAGAAGGCTCGCGCGGCAGGGAAAATTCGCCACATTGGATTTTCGACCCACGGACCTCAAGCGGTCATTCAGCAGGCGATCGCAACCGGGCTGTTTGCCTTCGTGAACCTGCACTACTATTTCTTTTTTCCACATCATGATCCCGTTGTCACCCTTGCCCAGCAGCAGGATATGGGCGTTTTTATCATTTCACCGGCAGATAAGGGCGGACAGCTACATACACCACCGGACACATTGCGACAGTTGTGTGCCCCTTTCGATCCCCTGCATCTGACCTATCGTTGGTTGCTCAGCGATCCTCGGGTGACAACGCTCAGCATGGGACCGGCCATGCCTGAAGAATTAGCACGGCCCTTAGCCGTTGCCGATCGCACAGAGTCGCTCACCCCTGAAGAAATCGTCGTGTTGCAACGCCTCCAAGCTGCTTCGCAAACGATGTTGGGATCAGAACAGTGTCATCAGTGCTACGCCTGCTTGCCCTGTCCAGAAGCAATCAACATTCCCGAAGTGTTGCGCTTACGAAATTTAGCGATCGCCTACGATATGACGTCATTCGGCAAATACCGGTATCGCATGTTTGAAAATGCCGGACACTGGTTCCCTGGCCGCAAAGCCAACCGCTGCACAGACTGTGGTGATTGCTTACCCCGCTGCCCGACACAGTTACCCATTCCCACACTTCTCAGAGATACCCATCAGCGCCTCAACGGCCCCGAACGGCGGCGGCTCTGGAGCTAAATGTTCTCAACGGGCAAGATTCTTGACAAAATGACATCTAAATGGGGAATTCTTCTACGTTGATTATACTTTTAGCAAGATTTAATCCGAATTAGGCTGTTGACTGAATCCCTCTAGAGGAGATGTTGTTACCCTTAGGCAGTGGACATCACCCTCATTTTTTATGACAATCATCCCCGAATACAGGCAAGCCCAAGCACCAGACGCCTCCACAACAGAGCCTAGGGTCGCGGTGCTGTTAATGGGATACGGTGAAGTAGAAAGTTACGAAGATTTCGCTAATTACAACGAGCAGGCACTCAATCTACTGACAGCTAAATTCGCGCCAGTGCCCTTATGGTTGTATCCGCCTTTGGCTAAGCTACTGGCCCTGTTTGATTGGCATGAGTGGAGTCATCAGCACGACCATTTCATCTCACCTCACAACGCCATTTTTGAGCAGCAACGGGCAGGCATTGAAGCGAACCTCAAGGCTACCTGGGGCGATCGCGTCAAAGTTTTCAAGGCCTTTAACTTCTGTGCGCCATTCTTACCCGAGCAAGTTATCGATGAAATTCGCCAGGAAGGATTTGATCGCCTACTGATCTATCCGCTGCTAGTGGTTGATTCCATTTTCACCAGTGGGATCGCCGTAGAACAGGTCAATAAAGCTCTGGCCTCTTTTGCCGCTGGTAAAGCTGACGAGCACTGGCTCAAGGGAACTCGGTATATTCCTTCATTCTTTAACGAAGTCGCTTATATTGATCGTCTAGCAGAGATGGTAGTCGAAAAGGTGCAATCCGACTTGGCAGTCGCTCACCTCCCTTCGCAAACAGGCATTCTGCTAATGAATCACGGCTGTCCTCATAAGGCAAAAGGCTTCACGTCTGGTATTGACGAGAGCCAAGCACTTTATGAACGCGTGCGAGAACAACTCATTCATCGTTATCCGTTGATCTCAATTGGCTGGCTTAACCACGATACGCCGATGATTGAGTGGACTCAGCCCAACGTAACTCTGGCGGCCAAAAACCTGATCGATCTCGGCGCAACGTCTATCGTATTCATGCCCATCGGATTCGCCACCGAGAATCATGAAACCCTGCTGGACGTAGAGCACATCATCCAAAACCTGCGACGTCGTCGACCCGACGTCACCTATGTGCAGATGCCTTGCGTTAATGACGATCCTCGCTTCCTTAAGATGGCAGCAGACTGGGCCAATGTTCATATTGCCAGCCTCTTAGAAACTGAAGCGATCGCAGTCACGCCTTCCATGGCAGTTGCTCAAGCTCAAGCATTCCACAGCCATAGCCACAGCCACGATCATCATCACGGACATCAACACAGCGGTCACCACCATCACCATCACTAAGCAACCGTTTGTCAGGCCCTATACCAAGTAAGTCTGGCCTACTCACCCTCTACTGTCCGTTCGCTTATTTTGAGCATGTCTTCCGAATGATCGACAGCAGTATGGGGCTTTCAGAAGCTGAAAGAATTGGGCCGCAATTCTCATGCTGAAAAAGTCATCACCGATTGCATTCACGTAGCGGTTGGCTTCGTTGCCGATCCACCCGCGAATGAAATTGCGGGCTAACTGCGAAAAGTCCTGGCAGGACTCAGGCTCACCGGTCTTCAGTCCGGCCAGGATTTGAATTGTTTAGCCCGCAGTTGATTCGCGGGCAGCAGGTGCGATCCGTCTAATCGCCACTATTCCTTTCACCCTTCCACCCTTCCACTATCGAATTAGTCCGAAAACTTACGCCGTCGAGTACTAGGCCCTAATAGACCTCAACCTAATCGCAAAACAATGTCCCATCGGGCATCACGGCATCGATCAAACACGTGTCCGAGAGGTTTGTGTTCCAGAGATTAGCATGCGTTAAATCCGTTCCGTACAGATCTGCCCCTTCTAAGTTTGCAGCCGATAGGTTGGCCATCCTCAAGTTGGCAAATCGAAGATTAGCCCCTCGCAAATCCGCTTTGTAGAGAATTGCCTCCCGTAAATCGGTATTTTCAAGATTGGCATTGACCAAGCAGGCGCGGTGCAAATTAGCTCCAATCACATTAGCCCCAATCAGGATCGCCCCTTCCAGACAGGCATGGCTGAGGTTGGCCATACAAAGATTGGCCAAGCTTAAGTTCGCGATCGCGAGATTAGCACTATGCAAGGCTGCGCCGATCAGGTTAGCGACGCTGCAAATAGCCGCACCGAGATTAGCCGCATGTAACATGGCATCTTGTAGCGTTGCCATCGTGAAGTTGGCCTCGCGCAAATCAGCTTGATTGAGCGTAGCACTCGATAAATTAGCGCCTCTTAAATCAGCCGTGTACAGAATCGCCCCACTCAAATCAGCCCAGGCCAAGTTAGCTTCGGTAAAGTTGGCCATGCAAGCATCCGCATAGTTTAAGCTGACTTGCCGTAGATCCGCCTGCCGCAGTTGGGCTTCACGCAACACAGACCGGCTTAGATCCGCAGTGGTTAGGACCGCTGCATTCAAAACAGTCCCGCGTAAACAAGCATCATGAAGTGCCACCTCGCGCAAATCGGCTCCCGTTAAATTCGCGGCTTCTAGATGAGCATGGCTAAGGTTGGCAGTATAAAACAGTGATTCGTGGAGATCGGCATAGGACAAGTCTGCATGGCGTAAGTCAGCCATGCAGCAATCGGCCAAAGATAAATTGATTTTTTGCAACTCGGCTTGCCGGAGTTGCGCTTCTCGGAGATTAATGCGAGTACCTGTCAGCCGGTCGGATTGCGTATCTCCCCCCGTCTGACCCCGCCACTGATTCCAAGCTTCAACACCCTCTGCCAGCAAACCAATGGGCTTAGCTGCTTCCATACCTCTATCGGACTTATTGCAAATTGACTTAAGATGCCCTTGATCAGAATACTATTCCTGATACTGGTGTAAATACCCAAGCGATCGCTCGTATTCCGAAAAAAAGACACCGATTACTCTTAATGTATTTGCCACATGGAATTCATACGTTACATGACTTGAGGCGACTTAGGCCAAACTTTACCCGATCACGAGTTTGTCCTTTTTTCGATGAACTTGTTTACAAACTTCTTTTCCGGAATCAAAATTCTGGGCATTGTAGATACATACCAGTGCAGCAAGCACAGACAGTACTATACAGAACGCTCTACACTAAGCTGCCCCCGGTGCGTTACGCACTGGGGGTTATTAATTTGGATTGCGCCGCATTCTGAAGGGAAACACTCACCCAGGTTGCAAACCTGAATTTCTAAGGACTTTAAGAGCCAGAGTATGGACGCTAGACAGTACGCTGGCTACGTGAAAACACGGGAATTTCAGGAAGACCTGAATTTAGCTGAATTTTTCCCTATGGTGGCTGAACGATGCGCAGGCCATCATAAAAACATCCTGTAGACTCGCGTGTGCTCCTTGAGCACTAGTCGGGTTGGAGCTTCTGAGAGGAGGACTTCAACCCGACTTTTTGTATTTAAACGCTTTGAGGATTGTGATCTCCCGTTCAGAAAATGCGCGATAGGCTATGGATAGGACTGTCATATTCGAAATGCGATGATGCGATCGCCTGCCAGTCCACTACGATTAATATCCACTGCCGAACAATACAGGTGTTATGACCGCTACTGCTATTACGCGGCACTATCAAAAAGTGCTGGATTTTCAAACCCGAGGAAAGTCGCTGCAACGCTTTACCCGACAAGTTCAAGCGATCGTCAGCGAATCTGGCGTCACAACTGGGATGTGTACCGTTTTTATCCGCCATACCTCCGCTAGTCTGATCATTCAGGAAAACGCTGATCCCGATGTTTTAGTAGACTTGGAAACCTTTTTATCCAAGTTGGTTCCCGAACACGCCTATTACGTTCACAGTACTGAAGGCCCGGACGACATGCCCGCCCATATTCGCTCGGTGCTGACCCACACCTCCGAAAATATCCCGGTTATGAATGGCCGCTTAGTCCTGGGTACCTGGCAAGGCATTTATCTCTGGGAGCATCGTTCCCGCGGTCACCATCGCGAAGTTGTTGTGCATGTGGTGGGTAGCTAGGTGATGATGGATGCTGCCGGATTTTCAGCGATTCCCACCTCACCACCTGATTTTCGCTCTGGGTTTGTCGGGATTGTAGGACGCCCTAATGTTGGTAAGTCTACCCTGATGAATTATCTGATTGGGCAGAAGGTTGCCATCACGTCACCCATTGCCCAAACGACCCGTAATCGCCTCCGAGGGATTCTTACAACAGACGAAGCTCAGCTTATTTTTGTCGATACCCCCGGCATTCACAAGCCGCACCACGAACTGGGCAAGGTGCTAGTACACAATGCCCGCACCGCGATCGCTTCGGTTGATTTAGTGTTGTTCGTTGTGGATGGTTCTGTGCCCGCCGGACGGGGGGATCAATTCATTACCGATCTTCTAGCCCAGCAAAAAACACCTGTCTTTTTGGGCCTGAACAAAATTGATCGGCGATCGCCTGATACAGCCGCCGACATCATCGCGAGCTATGAGGCGATCGCCGCAACGCACCAGTGGCCCCTCTGTGAATTTTCTGCGGTTACCGGAGAACACGTTCCTGCCTTGCAAACTCAATTGATTCAGGGCATGGCACTGGGGCCTTATTATTACCCGCCCGATCTCATCACCGATCAGCCCGAACGATTCATCATGGGCGAACTGATCCGCGAACAGATTCTGTATCATACCCGCGAGGAAGTTCCCCATTCTGTTGCGATCGCCATCGACCGGGTGGAAGAGGATGAGACCATTACACGCATTCTTGCCACCATCCATGTTGAGCGCGATTCCCAAAAAGGCATCCTCATCGGCAAAAAGGGAAGCATGTTGAAAACCATCGGCACTGCGGCTCGTGAGCAAATGCAAAAGCTCATTACGGGCAAGGTGTATCTGGAACTTTTTGTCAGAGTAGAGCCCAAATGGCGACAGTCCCGCATGCGGCTGGCTGAACTAGGGTATCAGCGCGAAGAGTAGGGGCAAGCGATGCTAAGCGTCTCGGCTTCACGTTTATAGTGAAGGCATATTGTTATGGCGATCGCCCATGTTTTTGCCCACTGCTGACGATCTTGACCGTATTTTTCAAGTTGCCAATCTGTTTGTATTACCCTTTTGGGCATTGATGGTGTTGCTGCCGCAATGGCAAGTGACGCAGCGCGTCATGCAGTCTTATATTCCCTTCGCGGCACTCGCAAGTTTGTATGTTTACTTATTTGTCACCCTCGATAGCAGCATCCTGGAAGCATTTTCCGATCCTCAGTTAGAGCTGAGTAGTCTGGCCGGAATGTTCGCCAACTCGCAGGTCATGGCCACGGGTTGGGTACATTTTCTGGTGATGGATTTGTTCGTGGGACGCTGGATTTATCTGCAAGGCCAAGAAAACAGCATCTTTACCCGTCATTCTCTAGCATTGTGCCTATTCGCAGGGCCATTGGGGCTCCTCACGCACTTTTTCACCGAGGCCATTACCCAGCGATTCTTCACGGCAACGGCCACAGATCTCCCTTCCGAAACGAATGCAGTATAAGGATTGATTGACAGTTACCCCCAACAGAGGGCTTAATATATGCTCATTTAGGTTCCTAACTCCTGGGGTTGCCCTATGTCCTTGTCTGCTCTATCTCGAGTACTTCGAATGCACCATGCATTTTCGCGGCGTCAATGGCGATCGCTCTTCCAGTTTGGTGCCTTGTTCAGTGTATGCCTGTTTCTGGTGGTGGCTTGCGGCAGCACACCGACCGTTGAAACAGAAGATGCGCCTAGTAGCGATACGGCTGCTGTAGATGCAGGCAACGGACGGATTACCATGGGCACCACGCTAACAGCCCGCACCCTAGACCCGGCTGATGCCTATGAAATTTTCCCTGGCATCTTGCTACATAATCTGGGCGATCAACTCTACGCGTATGAGCCTGGGAGCACGGAGCTGATTCCTCAATTAGCCGCAGCGATGCCGACCATCAGTGACGATGGCCTAACCTACACCATTCCCCTACGAGAAGATGTGACCCTCCATGACGGCACTCCTTTCACGGCTGAGGTAATGGCCTTTTCGATTCAGCGATTTATGGAGAATGGTGGCCGACCGGCTTTCCTGTTATCAGAAAAGATTGAGTCAGTCGAAGCGGCAAGTGATTACGAACTCATCATTACGCTCAAATCGCCCTTTGCGGCATTTACGGCTTTATTAACCTTCTGGGGCGTCACCCCGGTCCCACCCGAAACCTACGAAATTGCTACCGGCAGTTTCATCCCCGACAACTTTATTGGAGCAGGCCCTTATAAACTGGCCTCCTTTAGCAGCGACACCATCAAGTTGGATGTCAACGAAGATTATTGGGGTGAAAAGCCTGCAAATGATGGCATTGACATCCAAATTTTCACCAGTCCGGCGAATCTCTACAACACCTTCCAAACAGGCGGGCTTGACGTTGCTTATCAAACCCTTGATCCCGATCAAATTGCGGCCTTAGAGCGGGATGCAGACTCTGGCGGCTGGCAAGTAATTGAAGCCGGAACAACCGTAATCAACTACATGAGCCTTAATCAGAAAATTAAGCCCCTGGATGATGTGCGGGTACGCAAGGCGATCGCAGCCATGGTTGATCGCAATCTGATCAATGAGCGGGCCTTCCAAGGACAGGCCGACCCCTTGTACAGTCTTATCCCCAGCAGCTTTGATATCTATGAACCCGTATTCAAAGATGCCTACGGTGACGGTGACTTTGAGCAGGCAAAAACACTCCTGACAGAGGCTGGATTTTCAGAGTCCAATCCCCTTGAATTTGAAATTTGGTATCCTTCCTCTTCAACTACTCGCAGCATTGTGGCCAGTACCCTTAAAGAATCGATTGAGACCAATCTTCCAGGACTCGTAAGCGTGACGGTGCAAACAGCTGAAGGCGCGACTCTGTGGGACAAAGTTGATGAAGGAGTCTATCCCTCAGTGCTGCAAAACTGGTACCCCGATTATTTCGACCCCGATACCTTTATTCAGCCATTCATGAGTTGTGAGGAAGGTTCCCCCGAAACTCTCTGCGAAAAAGGAGCGAGTCAAGAAGACGGGGCCTTCTATTACAGTGCTAAGGCCAATGAATTGATTGCCGCTCAACAGGCCGAACAAGATCCAACTACCCGGAATGGGATTTTCTCAGAGCTCCAGACTCTTCTTCAAGAAGATGTCCCCTACATTCCCCTTTGGCAAAATAAAGATTATGTCTTTGCTCAGAGTGGCATCGTCGGGGTGGCAATTCAACCAACCCAACAATTCTTGTTGTGGCAAATCGGCAAAGGAAGCTAGAGTAAGTTAGCCAATGACTTCACGGTAAATGACTTCACGGTAGACGATTGAGCTATGCCTATTTATGACGGCTGCTTTGGATAAAACAGATAAGGCCACTCAGATCCTCAACGGCGCGCTGCAGGAGTTCCTCGCGCGAGGGTATGCCGGTACCAGCATGGATCGGGTGGCCGCCACAGCGGGCGTCTCAAAGCCTACGGTCTACAATCATTTCCAAGATAAAGAAGGATTATTTCGTGCCCTGGTGCAAAAGATTGCTCGGGAGCGCTTTCAACTCAAATTCAATTCTGAATCTTTCAGTGGTCCACCCGAAGAATCATTACCTCACTTACTGGAAGAGATGGTTGATACCCTGGCCCAGGACGATGAGTATCATGATTTTATCCGCCTCGTGATTGGCGAATCTGGGCGCTTCCCCGAGCTAGCACGAACCTTTATCACCTACTTCAGTAAGCCAGGGTTCGAACTCATGCAATCCTACTTTGAAGCGCATCCCGAATTTGAGTTCGCCGATTCACAACCCATCGCCCAAATCGTAGTGGGTTCAGTCGTCTACATGATGCTGACTCAGTACATCCTGCATGGGCGAGACATCCTTCCCCTCAAGAAAGAGTGCTTTATCAATACTTTGGTTCATCTTTTGGTGAAGCCAGCTGAGTAATGAAATGAACTCACCACCAAAGTTTCAAAATTCATCGCTCTTTATCCAAGCAATGACTCATAAGTCCTATGCGCGTGAGCATCCAGAGTCAGGGGCAGATAACGAACGGCTCGAGTTTTTGGGCGATGCGATTCTGACATTTCTGTGTGGGGAATTTTTGTTTCAGCGATATCCTCAAAAGCCCGAGGGAGAACTCACTCCACTCCGAGCTTCGTTAGTAGATGCAACCCAGTTGGGCAAGTTTGCAGCCCAACTGCAGCTTGACCAGCATTTACGTTTGGGAAGGGGGGTAGAAGGAAGTGGTGGCCGCCATAATATACGCTTGCTCAGTAGTGCGTTTGAAGCGCTGGTGGGGGCTTATTTTCTCGATCAACAATCCCGGATAGACTCGATTCGGCAGTTTATTTTTGGCCTATTTGAGTCGGTTGTGGATGTCCTCGCCGATCCAACTCACAATATCAATGAGAAAAGTTCCCTCCAAGAATGGGCCTTGGCAGAAGTGGGGACGATGCCCATTTACGCGATCATTGCCGAATCAGGGCCTGACCATGCTAAGCAGTTCACTGCCGTGGTTCGTATCGGTTCACAGGTGTACGGTCAAGGGGTAGGACGGCGTAAGCAAGATGCAGAGAAAGCCGCAGCTTGGAGTGCTTTGCAAAGTTTGGGAGTCATGGAGTGAGAGACGACATGTCGCCTCTCACTCCATGACGGCTGACTATGGACAATACAAAGTATCCCGAGTATCACGCCCTGTTACAGGATTAGTCCCTTGAGCGACTTCACACAACATGTTGTTAACTTTGGGCTCTAACATGACATCCGTAAAGTCGGCTCCATCAATCACAGCTTTGCGGAAATCGGCGTTGAAAGCGTAGGATCCTTCTAAAACGGCATTGGTTAGGTTCGCACGAATAAATCGAGCACCATCAAGGGTGGCTCCGGTCATGTTGGCCCCTTCAAGATTGGCCAAGCTGAGGTTGGTGTCAAATAACCTTGAACCGCGTAAATCGGTATAGCTCATATCAGCCTCGGCCATATCGGCCCGGGTAAAGTCGTCACCGCGTAAATCGCGATGAGAAAAATCTGACATGCGTAAGTTTTGCCGATCATAGTTGTCCGCACTGGCCGGAGTTATGCCCGTAAACAAAATAACGGCCAAGAGCAAGAAACTGAAGACAACACGGCGTGCGATCGCCCCTACCTGTTTAGATACCATTGCGCCAACTGAATGTTTGCTCGACCTCTAGATCGTACTAGGTGTTGGTTTCATTAATAAAGGGAACCGATAACCCCTAGGGAATCAAAACTAGCTTCCCAATATGCTGACCTGCTTCCATCGTCCGGTGAGCCTGTTGGACGTCTTTGAGCGCAAAGGTTGCCGCGATTGGGAGTTGGTAGGTACCGTCAACGATGCAATCAATAACATGACGGTAAGCACTGTTTTCTAAACCACTGCCAACTAGCTCGTTGAGCAACCAGCCACGGATGGAGGCCATTTTACGGATCAGCGGCGTAACATCAACTGTGTCTGGTCGTCCCAACAAGCCATAAATCCACAGGGCCCCATAGTTTGCCAAGAGACGAATTTCTTGGTTCAAGAAGCTGCCCGCGGCGATCGGATCAAAAATGATGTCATAGCCTTTGCCTTGACTCAGTTTCTTAGCTTCGCGCCACCAATCCTTGTCCTGTGTGAGGATGAGATGATCGAAGCGGGCTTCCGCCATCGCTTTAAGTTTGTCTACCTTGGCGGGACTGCGAGTCGTGCCGATCGCAATACCGCCGTAATGTTTAACAATTTGGGAGGCGGCGATCGCGACACTACTGCTAGCAGCTGGCAGTAAGACTCGCTGACCAGGTTGAATATTTTGTTTCCAAACAAGGCATCCCCAAGCCGTGAGGTACGGCAACCATAATGCTCCAAGCAGATGATCCGCTAGCCCCTCCGGGACGGGAACGGTTTTACTGGCTCCGACAACATAGTGAGACTGATAAGTCCCCTGGCCTAATCCTCGGCTGGTAGGTGCATCAAGCGTCAAAATGACCCGCTGCGCTTCGGTGCGATCGTGCACGCCTGGCCCCACAGCCACAATGACGCCACCCCCCTCTAGGCCAGGCGTAAAGGGCGGTTCACCAGAGACTAAACGATAGGCTCCGCGACGAGCCATCAGTTCAGCATGGTTCATGCCGATGCTAGCAAGGCGGACAACCACTTCGCCGACACTGGGAACAGGATCCGGCGCGGTCTCAATTGTGAGTTGTTCCACATCACCAAATGCCGGCACAACAACTCGATACATAGTTGACCTCATGTACATATCTCTATGCCGATTTTGCCTGACATGGGATCAATCCGTTTATCGGTAGCCACAGAGATTTAAAAGCAGAAAATTCAGGCACTCCCCTGGGACCGGAATTGGGACTTAGCCTTCATGTTTTTTTCAGTATGGCCTGCAAAATCTTCAAGGATCGGTAAAGCGACTCAGAAATAACACCTAATTGTACCCAGTTGAGTTTATGATTCCGATACAGGGGGGTGCAATATTCCGTGTAATCACTTATTCGTTACGACACCCAGAGAAGGCTGAGCTGAGTCTCATTTTTTACGTTGCTTAACAATTTTCGGAAAAATCACTGAGCCACAGAACCTTTAATTAGCGAGTCAGTGTAGTTCAGTCCTCATGCCTGGAGTTGTCCTAGCTGTGTTCTCTACTGAGTCCCTTGAAATGTTAATGCCTATTAAAACTGCGTATTTCCGATTTGTCTATGGCTTTGAGTCCGGGCACAAATTGGTGGGAGTCGTAGAAGGCGATCGTTTCATAAATTCCCCGGAGCAGGTGTTTAATCTGCGATCGCTCAAAGCTATTTGTTTAGACCCTCAAGGCGGTCAGTTACTTAATTTTGATCGAGTATTTGGACAGTTCAGCACGAACGTTCCCGAAATCATTTTTTCGGGAGCACACGCTACCCAGCGATCCTTCTTTAGCCTCAATTACCGAGGGGCAGATGCATCCGTCTATGATGCTGTTGAAGATGCCTGGATTACGACCGGCTGGAATCCCCACAAATGGAAGGTCGAAGAACTTGCCCTTCCCGTTAGAAAACCCGCCACACAGCCTCTCACGCATCCTCTTTGGAGTACATGGGTAAGTGCCTGAGGGCAAAGCGTTACAGAAGATGTAACCATGCAACTAACACGCCCATAGCGCAGCCATACTAGCTACGTTGTTGCATGAAAGGGAACGTTGTCTGTGTTGCGCGATGCCCGTGATTATCAAATCGTATTTTTGACATTATTTCTGGTGCTTGGGTTGGCTACCCGCGATTGGACGCTGGAACCGGCAGCTGTAGGTGTAGCCATTATCACAAGCCTCCTGGCTCAAGGGATTTTCACCTATTGGCTACATCAAAGAACTTTAGTAACAACAGACTCTGGTGACCTCACACTGCCAAGCAAAATCACCCACCCGACAAATTTGTGGCCTAAGATGCCGAAATTCCCTCAGGGATGGCAGCTTAATTGGCGCAGCCCGCTGATCACCGCCTTGGGATTGAGCTTATTGCTCCGGGTCGATCATTTGCCAACTATGGCACTGGCCACCTTTGCGGCGATCGCGAGCAAATTCCTACTTAAGGTAGAGAACAAACATTTCTTTAACCCAGCCAATTTCGGCATCATTATCGCGCTCACCTTTACCCAAGATGCCTGGGTTTCGCCTGGACAATGGGGCGAAGAACTATGGTATGCCTTGATCTTTGTCGGTGCTGGCGGCATGGTTCTCAAACGAGTCGGTCGCTGGGATACCACTGCAGCCTTTCTCAGCAGCTATGCCCTCCTAGAAGCGCTACGCAATCTCTACCTAGGCTGGACTTGGGATGTGTGGCTACACCGCCTGATGAGTGGCTCTTTACTCCTATTCGCCCTGTTCATGGTCACCGACCCGCGATCAATCCCCAATGCACGACCGGCTCGATTGATTTGGGCACTCAGCATTGCCATCCTCACATTTATCCTGCGCAATTACTTCTACCTACCCACAGCCGTATTCTGGGCGTTATTTGCCTTATCACCCCTAACCATTGCCCTGGATCGCCTATGGCAATCTGAACGCTTTTCCTGGAAGACCTTTGCTCCTAAGGCACCAGTAATTGGTGGATTTTGACTGCCCTGCTATGTCTAGTTTTAAATCTTCGACATCGATGTGTGACTACGCTGCTTGCACCTTTAGGCGATTGCTAACAGCGATATTACCGGCCAGGGCAGGTTTTGATTGCGAT
This sequence comes from Cyanobacteria bacterium J06639_14, assembly GCA_039818605.1. Taxonomy (GTDB): domain Bacteria; phylum Cyanobacteriota; class Cyanobacteriia; order Phormidesmidales; family Phormidesmidaceae; genus SIO1E4. The sequence continues at coordinate 13,151 of JBCBTQ010000014.1, forward strand.
ATACAGACCATGAGCATTTAATTCTGGCTGAACCTGCCCTTACAGAATCGGTATATTTTTTCCTGACTCCAAACTCCAAATTCTCTTTTCTGCTTTCCACGTAACTCTATGAATAAACTACGGCCTCTTTTAATTGGGCTGGTAACTGCGATCGCATTTCTAGCCTTTACACAACCAACTTGGGCTTTCTGTGGCTTCTATGTCGCCAAGGCCGATACCAGCCTATATAACGAGGCATCGCAAGTAGCGATCGCGCGGGATGGCGATCGTACCGTTCTGAGCATGGCCAACGACTATCAAGGAGAGGTCAAAGATTTTGCTTTGGTAGTACCTGTCCCGACCGTGATTCAGCAAGAACAAGTTAATGTCGCCGACCCCACCATTATTGATCGACTCGATGCCTTCAGCGCCCCTCGTCTAGTAGAATACTTCGACGAAGATCCCTGCAATTACCTGCTTTATCCTCTTGCCGATGCTGACTCCTCAGAACTGAGACTATTGGCAGCCCCTACGGATGGCTTTGCCAGTTCTGAGACAGCCTTGGGGGTAACCATTGAAGAGGCTTTTTCAGTCGGTGAATATGACATCCTGATTCTGAGTGCTGAGGAATCCAATGGGCTCGAAACCTGGCTCAGGCAAAACGACTATCAAATTCCCACCGGAGCCAGTGAGGTCCTGGGAGCCTACATTCGTCAAGGCATGAAATTCTTTGTCGCAAAGGTGAATTTGGAGGAATTTGACCAGTCTGGGTATCAGCGGCTGCGTCCCTTACAAATTGCCTACGAATCCCCCCGGTTCATGCTACCCATTCGTTTAGGCATGGTGAATGCCCAAGGACCACAGGATTTGGTGGTATATCTACTAACACCTCATGGTCAGGTGGAAATCACGAACTATCGAACAGTTGAGGTACCCAGCAATCTAAACATTCCGGTGTTTGTGAAGGATGAGTTTGGCCAGTTCTACACTGACACCTTCCAAAACAGCTACGAGCAGCGGGGTCGCGATGTTGCATTTTTGGAATATGCCTGGGATTTGCGTGGCTGTGACCCTTGTGCCGCTGATCCACTTACGCCAGATGAATTACGTGAAGCGGGCGTTTTCTGGGTCAATGAAGACGCTACGTTGGGAAGCACTAATGCATTTATCACCCGCCTGCATGTGCGCTATACCCGCGACAAGTTTCCTGAAGACTTGATGTTTCAGGAAACGAACAATCGGCGATTTTTCCAAGGGCGCTATGTGATCAATCACGCGTTTACCGAGGGGAACGAGCAAACCTGTGCTGCTCGGTATGTGGAGTCTTATGGGTCTGGAGGGCCTGAAGAAGTCAGTACAGAGGATATGCAGGCCTTGCAGCATGAAATTCGCGAAATCTATAGAGACTATCAATTTCGCACACTACCCTGGCGATTCGAAGAAGAGTCACAAAATCTGGCTCGCCTGACAGGATGGGACATTGACACCATTCGCCAGCGCATCAGCGATGAGGTTCCTCAACCGCGACCGTCCGGATGGAAAATGCTTTATCCGCCCAGTTAGCTGATGGCCACGACGCCATCAAGCTGACGCTGCCAGGACTTTCTCACATCATTTAACCCTTTAGGCAGATTTTGCTGAATCCAGGGGTGCATTGTCCCTAAGCAACGGTTCTTCCATAAATTCCGTTACTACAAACTCAACATCTCACGGAAAAACATGACTAGACTACGTTCCATCGGCCTCGGACTGTTGGTTGTGATCGCGGCCTTCTGGCTACTTACTCCCAAAGCACTTGCTTTTTGCGGTTTCTATGTCGCTAAAGCCGATACCAGCTTGTATAACCAAGCTTCCCAAGTCGCGATCGCGCGGCAAGGCGATCGCACGGTACTCACGATGGCGAATGACTATCAGGGTGAGGTGGCGGACTTTGCCATGGTGATACCGGTCCCCACTGTTCTGCAGGAAGAGCAGGTAAACGTGGGCGATCCGGCGATCGTGCAACGCCTGGACGACTTCAGCGCGCCTCGCTTAGTTGAATATTTCGATTCAGACCCTTGTATGCCGGTCTTACCCTACGAAGCAGAAGCCCTACCGACAAGCCCGGCAGCAACTGACTCGATCGCACGAGCTCAAAGTAATGCCGCCCTAGGTGTAACGGTAGAAGCTGAATTTGCCGTGGGCGAATACGACATCATAATTCTCAGTGCTCAAGAATCTGACGGTCTGGAAACCTGGCTGATCCAAAACGACTATCAGATTCCCCAAGGTGCAAGTGAGTTGCTGCAACCTTACATCCGTCAGGGACTGAAGTTCTTTGTCGCTAAAGTTAACCTGGACGAATTTGATCGCGGTGGTTTCCAGCAATTACGTCCGCTGCAAATTGCCTACGAATCCCCACGATTTATGCTGCCAATTCGCCTGGGTATGATGAATGCTCAGGGAGAACAAGACTTGGTTGTCTATCTACTTTCACCGGATGGCCAGGTGGAACTAACCAATTACCGTACGGTCAAAGTTCCTTCGAATGAACAGATTCCGGTTTTTGTGAAAGAAGAGTTTCCCGAATTTTTCACAGCTATGTTCGATCTCAGCCATGCGCGCGAAAACCGCGAAGTGGCCTTTTTAGAATATGCCTGGAGCATGAGCGGTTGTGACCCCTGTTCCGCGGACCCATTGAGTCCGGAAGAGTTACGGCAGGCAGGTGTCTTTTGGGTATCCCCAAACGCTAATTTCTGGGACACTAATGTGTTTATCACGCGGTTACATGTCCGCTATTCGCGCGACAAGTTTCCCGAAGATCTGATGTTTCAGCAAACAAGTAACCAGGAATTCTTTCAGGGTCGCTACATCTTGCAGCATCCTTTCACAGGAGCCATGAGTTGCCCTGCTGGCGAAGCTTATCAGCGATCGCTCCCTCAGCGTTTTGAAGCCGAAGCCCAGACGCTAGCCCGACTGACAGGCTGGGACATCAACGACATTCGCCGCCAGCTACCCACAGTCGAAGAAGCCATCGAACCGACTCCTTGGTGGGAAACACTGTGGCAGCGATCGAGCAATTTCTTGCAGACAATAGTTTCCTAGTTTCCCATCCCGCCAAGCCTTCCCTGGTATCGTTCCAAAGGAAGGCTTTACGCTCTAGAGTAAGTCATCAGAACCGACTCTTCACTATCGCTTCGGAAATTGAGAGTTCGTCGGAGGCGATGCACAACGATGTGACCACAGGGGGCACAGACTTACCAAACCTTGCCAAGTAAGCCTAAGAGGCATCCGACAGCGCTTCAACCGCACCCGTGATCTCTCTTGAGAATGCTTGGGTTTCTTTCGGCATTGAAGAAGTTAGGGAGAAGAATGCACCTTTTTCCAAAACGGCAAAGGCATCGGAGATGAATCGATGAATGCGCTTGCGGGGAATAAGTTTGAAATTGGAACTCTGACTGGCTGACCAAAATGAAAGATGCTGTTCTTTAATCGTCAGCATCTCAGCATTTCCATACATTGCTGGGAAATCCAGAACAGTAGCGTTGTACTCTTTGATCAGACGTTGCAGTTCCGTGTCCTGATCAAAGGTGCGCCAAACAATCTGGGTGTCTTTGATTCTGGCGGTTCCCAAGTTACGAAGCACAATATAGTCCACCTGCTCGCGGAAGTATTTCATATTTTCCTTGAGCATGGTTAGACTCTCAGGCTCACCATCCGTCACAAATGCAATGACGAACTTCATTCCTTCATCATCAGCGATGTCGAGAATGTTGTTTTTTTCAAACCAGTGCCTCATGGTCATAAAAACTGAGGCTCGGCAGTTTACCACCACATCAGTATCGACTGCAGCCTCGATGATCGAGTTCGCGTAGTCTTGAAGTGCCTCAGCTTCGCTCAGTAAAGCCAATTGCGCCCGGTCAGGGTAAGTCCTGTAAACGTCAGGGTTAGTCGAGTCGGTATCGAAAATATTGAGCGGCTTATTCTGGCTGGTGGCATAATCAATCAGGCATTTGGCGACAACGCTTTTGCCTTGGCCGCCCTTTTCCGAAGTAACGAGAATAATATGTGTCATCTAGGTGTCTGAGTAGGTAAGCAGGATCAATTACATGACCAAGTCGCTGAACCCATTTGGATGCAACCACTCAGTATGTAAATTCACTGCATCATTCCTGAAACCAGGAAACTTTCAAGGGGCTTTGGTCCGTCAGTGCATAAGCAAGCAGTGCTGGGTCAGGAAATAAGCACCCAACTAATCTTTAAAGTTTTATGTATCTATTCCACCGTTCTGCTCTATGAATTCTCACCTGATAGGATTTGGGGAGTGCTAGACGTTCTTTGTGGAGTATGTAATGCCCGACGTTGCTACCTTAGGTGTATTTTTAACAGCGGCTTTTATCCTGAGTATCACTCCTGGCCCCGGCATCCTTTATACATTAGCTCGCACGCTTCATGGTGGTAAAGCAGCAGGCATGGCATCCGTAATGGGGCTTTTCATCGGCGGATTGTTTCATGTGATAGCTGCTGCAGTCGGGGTTTCGAGCTTGTTAATGACATCCGCGATCGCCTTTACAGTCGTGAAATATGCAGGTGCAGCTTACCTTATTTACCTGGGACTGCGAACTTTACTAGGGAAGGATGCCGCCCCTCACAGCACGGTTAATGCCCTCACACCGCATCGTCACATCAACGTGTTTTCCCAAGGCGTTCTGACCGAGGTCCTCAATCCTAAAACAGCACTCTTTTTCCTGGCCTTCATTCCTCAATTCATTCATGTCGCCAACGGTAATATTTTCACGCAGTTCTTAGTTCTGGGTCTCCTGACCGCTCTATTGAATCTTGCCATCGACCTCACTGTGGTTACTTTCGCAGGCCCTTTAGGACAGCGGTTACGCACTAGCTACCGATTCCGACAAGGGCAGCGTCTGGCTTCAGGTTTTACATTGATCGGGTTGGGTACATACGTTGCTGTGGCAGAGCCGACTTGATCGGGCACGGAAAATAGAGAATAGGGTGCTTCTATGATGGACTTCTGGGCACGCACAAGTGGCACCTGGATTAATGTCGCAACGGTGCTAATCGGCTCAGGTTTGGGGTTGTTGTTGCGGAATCGTCTACCCACGGCAATGCAGCAAATTATCACTCAGGCACTCGGCCTCTTAACGCTAGTTTTAGGCTTTGCTATGGCGCGCAGCCTGTTTGAGGTACAGGCAGGTCCAATCGATGGCGTGATTCTGGGGCTATTGGCAATCACAACAGGGGGTCTCCTTGGCGAATGGTGGCAGTTAGAGCAAAAACTGATCGCGCTGGGAAACATGCTGAAAGCTCAGGTCAAAGGTGGTGGCTACTTTACAGAAGGGTTTGTGGCTGCTAGCTTGCTTTTTTGTATTGGCCCGATGACCCTTATCGGTAGCCTGAATAATGGCCTCTCAGGAGACAACACCCTACTGGTGCTGAAATCCACAATGGATGGCTTAGCCGCGATCGCCCTCACAGGGAGTTATGGTATCGGCGTCGGTTTCTCGGTCTTTACTCTTTTGGTTATCCAGGGCAGTTTGTCTCTGTTAGCCGGTAGTCTAGCGACTGTCATTACCGATCCGGCGACCGATCCTCACACGCTATTAACCACAGGGGTGGGGGGCATGATGATTATTGGCTTGGGATTGGGGCTATTGGACGCGGCCAAAGTACGCGTTGCATCATTTTTGCCAGCACTTGTTTTGGGGCCTTTCATCGTCGCGATCGCCCGCTTGTTGACTGGAAGCTGAAGCTCTGGCGATCGCCTTCTAGCTATTGAAGCGGCTTGCCGTCTGAATCGGGAGTCCACTTTGGCAGCGTATTGGACCTTCTCATTGTCTGAACGCTAACGCATACAGCATTTAAGCAATCAAGCTTCTATCAGTCTTGCAGTGCCAGAAATACGAATTGAACTACCGCGCACTGGCGATATTTCTGCCCTTAAAAGTGACCGCATCCCCATGTCTTCGCCTTGTACAATGTCAATCACACCATTGTGAGGCCAGTCAATATCCCGTAGATACCCCGCAAAAGCAGCCGTTGCAGCGCCAGTTGCCGGGTCTTCATAGACACCACCTGACGCGAAAGGATTACGCGTGTGAAAGCGCTGGGGTGTTTCTGTATAAGCCAAGAGAATAGTCACTAAATGCTCTCGTTTCATTAGATCGCGACCTGATTCGAAGTCGTACTCCATTGCGGCAAGAGCTTCGCGTGACTTCAGCCCCAACACTAAATGGTTTGCCCCCCCATTTATATGGGCTGGTGGAATATTCGGATCTAAGTCGTTATTGGTGTAGCCCAATAAATGAAGCACATCCGCAACTAATTGAGGTGACGCCTCTTTACTGTGTGTAGAGGGTGATTGCAGGGCTGCAGAAATAACATCCCCATTGCTACGGCCTTCCACCGTGATTTCAGCCTCATTCAGGACTAAGGCAAAGGTACCATCACCATTCCTAAGCGCCAGAGCGGCCCCCAGGGCGATCGTTGCATGACCACAAAAGGGAACCTCAGACTCTGGAGAAAAATATCTAACGCGAAAAGCATCTTTGATGGGAGCCGCAAACGCTGTCTCTGAAAACCCCACTTCAGCCGCAATTCTCTGCATGTCTAAATCACTAGGATGTTTTTCGGAAATGCATACCCCGGCAGGATTACCACCGATATTGCCATCCGAAAAAGCAGCAATCTTCTGAACCTCTACAGCGTTATGCTCTTCTGTACTCATTATTCAGTCACTATTTCCGATTTATACCCCATTCGTTAGGCAGTTGTTTCCATTCACAAACGGAAGCTTCGCAGTAACGAATGCTTCATTGAATACTACAGCGTTTACCAAGCCATACATCGCTAATTTTAGGGTCAGTGCCCTAGTTTTACACGCTCTTACGCGATCGCATTCATGGCGAAGCTAACAATTCGATAGGCATGTAATTTAGGCCAGGAAACTTTGGTCAGGAAGGGAATTTAGGAGCTAGGAGCTAGAATCCAGTGTTCTCCTGACTCCTAGCTCCTGGATTCTGGATTCTATCCCAACCAACATTTCCCGCCTTAAGTTGATCGCCGAGTACTCGGCGACTACATCTCTAAATTCTCGATGCTTAACGATGCAATGCTGTCAAGAAATCAGGGATATCTAATACGTGAAAATATACTAAGGCAGAAGCAATAACGGTATATAAGGTTGCGCTACCAAAGCCAATCAACATATCTCGTATCGTATTTCGTTTCGCATCAGGTAGAAATAAATCGATCGCCCCAAATTGCATCATGACCATTCCCAAAACATTAGAGAGCCAATAACCCACAATCGTTCCAGGAATAAACCAATGGGGACTAATCCAACTAACGCCATAACCCAAAAATAAGGCAATGGGTAGATTGAAAAATAGATCGTTCCACCATGAGAGAGGAGACAGCATGTAGCCAATACTCATCAATGCGCCACCGCGCAGATTTTTGCATAGATCCATGACTACACTTAACTGACAATTCCCTGCTTTTTAGTTTAACGCTGCCCCTGATCGCGAGCCGATTACGGGATCGTATTCCTCATGCTTCAAGACAAACTAATGTCTGCTCAGTGGGATGATTAGTATCTTGATGACCGAAACATCAGTCACAGTTTCGTGCTGCGATCGCCTCATCCCTGTAAAATCGGCAAATAGTTCCTATCAGCAAGCGTGCTATGCCCATACAGCTTACACTTCCAATAGGAGCGACCATCCGCCAATTCTCGACCGCATCACGCTACTGTGCGTAGGAAACAACTATTGTCGGCACGCAAACTAAAAACAACTAATCACTAGATGTTGGGGAAGGATAGATCTCCATCGCTAGACCTTGAATAAATCCATTGATGAGCGCAGGCGAATTTGGAGCACCGATGCAAAGTAGGGTGCTGACACGATAAACCGTGCCGAAGGTAAGCCCCAATGATTGGGGCGATTCAACCCTTAAATGCATGGGATAAGCAAACTGTTCCGGGTTAGTATCGATGACTGTTTGCCCCAATATGACCTCTGTGCCAGGCCCAAAAGGTTTAGCCGCAAAGGTAGCTCTGATCGTTGGCGCTAAGGAAAGTAGCGCGATCGCCCCCATCCCCTGAAATTCAATCAGGACATGCAAAACAAAAGGATCGTCTGCTTTCAGAATCGCAGCAGTAGTAGATTTGTCGGATTCTGTTGTCGAGACAGCTAAATCAGATAACCGACAGGTAACAGGGACAACATTGACTTGGGCATTATCCATTGAATTTAAAGTGCCTCTGGCTCCAAGACAACCTTGCGTTTGGCATGAATACTTTTCATATGCTTTTTAACCGTATTTGGCGTGATACAGAGTTCCAAAGCAATTTGCTTGTAGGTGTAACCAGCCCGATGGTAAATCCAAACATCGGCTTCACGGCAGGTTAATCCGTACTGCTGGGCTTCATCCTGGGCAAGATTTTTAATCGCTTGATACTGATCCTTGAGTATTAACAGGACACAAGGACTATTGAATGCGTCGACCTGAATCCACTGCGCACTGATATTGAGTCCAACCGAACCATGGACAAAGATTTTCGATTCCAACAACCAATGTTGATGGGGAAATAATCGTCGGCTTTCGATCAAAGACTGGCAAATATACCAGATCTCTTCGGGGATGGCGCTACTCGATGTCGTCCACATTGATGAAACTTGACGAAGAATGCGTTGAGCACACGGATTTGCATAAAGCATCTCTTGCCTGTCATTCATAATCAAAATGCCATCCATCAATGCTTCGAACAAGAACTCAATCTGCCTCTCTACGACTTGCTTTTGTTCTAATATATTTTGCTTAGAATTTTCATCTTTAACTTTTGAAAAATTGAATACAGGATGACATCTAGAAGAATTTCCGTGATTTTTGAGGGCTTTAATCGGCATCAGAATCTTCCGTAATTAAGGAGCAATAATTAAGTACAAGAGAATCTAAAAATAGTTAAAGCATCTTGACTTTTACATCATGAGAAATCTTCGAAGAGATAAAGAAATCCTCTCTTTTATCGTTTATTGCTGAGTAGCAAACAAACAAATGTCCGCAAGGCTTCCCCGCTTTATTGACTTAAGCAAAGAAAAAATCGGGCATTCTATTTCCGAAGAAACCTTTCTATTGAGTGTTTTGGGGCTAAGGATTCTGAATCTATCGAAGCATCTGAATAGCCTAACAGATTTAGTGAGTAGAAATGTACAATAGTTCGCTCATCTTCTTAAGATGGCAATCATTTAGGAAACTTAAAAAATCTGGCACTTAACTTATCGCTTCAAGTATATCAGGATATCCAGAAAGGATAAGTAACCCTTAGGGGTGATTTATAAGAGTACCCGGCGAGGGGGATTTCAAGTGACCGATGCCATTGCCATGATGCCTTTAGTTAAACAGTCCGGGTTTTGAATTCATGAACTAAAAACCTGAATTTGAACCAACTCTAGTTGTTTAACTAAAAACATTACTAACCACCTAGAAAACGAAAGGAAAATTCCCATGGTAGAAGACATTGCTAAAATCCCCCAGCCTCGCATTCAAGTATCTTCCACTGAAACTTACTCTCGGAATGTGTTAGGTCCTGTGTACTTTGAACTCTGCAATCTACGATTTGCAGGTCAAGCTGAGGCTCCCTTACCACCTGGTGCAGTAGCACCCAAGCAAGATCAATACATCATTGCTTCTGATGAAGAATATGTGATGAGTGTCGATGTTAAATTCAACAACACGCCCTTAACTCGTCTATTACTTTGTCTGGGAATGCAAGTCGAGATCTGTTTCTCCCTAGAAGCCATTGGTGGTAAAGCCAAGGATGTCGATATCACTGAGTCAATCGTGACCGTTAAGGATCAGCTTGAGTACACCATTGTTCATAAGGGTACTCCCGATGCGGATGGCATCAAGCCCAGCTTCTATGCTGGTGCTGCCGTAGCCACCGTTATGCCCCCTGAACATCCTTGCTCACCCCGTTCTCCCTTTGGATTCGGTTACATTGCCACTGTCCTAGTACAGGTTTATGAAGCCTTTTCCTAGGGAATAAAATGATGCCATCGGAATCGCTAAAAAGGAGCGGACATCATCCCACTCCAATGCCACTCCGATGGCATTACGCTAAACAATGAGAGCCTGAAAACCGTTTCCCTTATAGGCTATTTGAGCTAAATAGACCCACATAAGCGCCGTTTTTTCAAGGCTTCATTGTCGCTAGTACACGACATCAGAAATATGTGAGTCATTTAGAATACTTGAAAAGCCCACATCCTAAGAGTTTAAATCATGTCGAGTTTCGCGGCTCTCGCAAAGTATTTTGAATTCCGCACGGCAACGCTAGCCTAACCTCTAGCCAAAAATTCCTTGCCCTAATTGAAATAGCCCTGACAATGCCAGGGCTATTAGCACTCAATAGTTCGCTAGTGTTTTTGAAAATTGGCGATTTTGGCCTTCGTCGTAAACTCAATTGCGAGCTTAGTCGCACCAAAAGAGCTATGCGCTTTTGAATAATCAAAGAAAGTATAAGTTATAACGCTTTTAGCCTGAGCATCAATAGCTGCAAAAAAGCAAAACAGTATTATTTCTCAGTTTTAAAGCTGCCAACAATTTCAATTGTGAAATCATGAGCAATTTTGATTGGGAGAGGTTCCTCAGGCAATGGAGTGAAGATCTCATCAGTACTGTGACAAAATCCCATGGACAACTTCCCCCAGAAGTCCATCAGTCCGGATGGTGGGGATATCCAGGTGCAACTGAAGCACAAATCCAAGCTGCAGAAGTACGCTTAGGAATCACCTTGCCTCCTTCATATCGAGAATTCTTCAAAGTCACCAATGGTTGGCGTCAAACAACACCTTTTATCAATCATATCTGCTCGTTGGAAGAGATTGAGTGGTTTGCCGACACTTACCCAGAATGGGCAAATGCATTTTCATCCCCCCATGATGACAATGTCCTTAATTTTTCGGACCATGAGACATCCCAGAATGGGGCAATTGCATTCTCTGTTTCTAATGAAGAATATTTCATCTATGGAGCAGAACAAGATTGCAGTAAATTCCGCCTCGAGTATCTGCCAACGGCATTAGCAATTAGTGAGAAGGGGGATGATGTAATTTACCTTCTGAATCCCCAAGTGATTAATGACCAAGGAGAGTGGGAAGCTTGGTTCTTAGGCGACTGGCTTCCAGGTGCTGATCGGTATCGATCTTTCAGCGAAATGATGCAGGCAGAATATGCCAATTTCCTTGAACTCAGAGAGTATCCCCCGCAGCCAATCCTACCTGAGGAGACCGCTTAGGTTCACACCCAATAAAATGCAATATCGACAACCTATTAAGAAGTCCAGCCCAGTCAATCGCCTTGATCAAATTGCACTTGCGCAATGGCCGAGCCCCCATCACCCAAAATAAACGGATTCATCTTCAAGGGTGACGAGCTTTGCAGCAAGGTCTATACGTCTGCCATTGCCTGCAACTGGATCAAGGCTCCTTTAGACGTTTTATTTCCGCCATTGGCTGCAAGTTGTTTAGCTTAGTTGACTTATCTAAAGTTTTAACCTGTTGCTCTCCAATGTGTTAAACCGCCGTTATGGCAGGGAACCCTTTAACCTACGCTTAATTAGAGCTAAAACCTTGAGAACTTGCGTAGGTCTAAAAGGGCATAAGGGAAGCAATTATGGCCAATCACGTTTATCCGGTTCGATCCTTCATTAAATTCAAAGCCAAGAGCCAATTAATCGCGGATCTAAATGGCCAGGTAATGACGTCGTTTGTGCAACGCCAAGGTGCCGAACATTCAACTGAACTCATCACACCAGAAGAAGCCGAGACAACGCCCCACCCTGATGACGGAGCCCTAACGACAGGTGCTTCAACAGATCAAATGTTCGATGAAGGACTTTTTCAGGAAATTGCCACGATTGCCTTTTGTTCCGAGCACCATCCTGAACTCTATCAACCTTGTCTCTCGCAAGTCGTTGCGACTGAGATTGAAGACCGAGTAGCTACCGAGTTGATTGAAACGTATAAACGCATAAAACACCGTCAAGGTAGCGCTCTGGTGCAAAGTTTAAATGCACTACTGTGATTTTGGGTTAAGGATGGTTTACTCGGATAGCATGTGAGACCAAAGGTAGGGGAAGAAACCCTACACCAACAACGTTTGGCTTTGCCCATTGCAGATAACTGTTACACGTAACCAATCATTTTCATCGGTTAAGTGTAAGCGGGTTGGTGGGCTATTTGGCCAAGCGTTGCTCTTAAAAAAGCGGTGATAATCGGATGTGGCGTTTCAACAGTTGACCGGGCTTGAGGGACAAAAAGCGTTCCCACAAAAAAGGGATGCTCAGGAATCTCAATAACTCGTACTTCACCCTCACTATCTGAGCCTGTTATTTGCAAGGTTTGGCTCTTTAATCGAGGGACATACTCTGGATTGACGCCAAAATTACAGTAATATCTTTCGACGGCCTGCAAAGAGCCATAAATCGCAGCAATTTGCGATCCTTTCGCAAAGGTTAGACTCATTTCTCGTCCGGCCAATGAACAATCAAGCTGTGAGATAAAAAGGTGTGAGGCGTACGGATCGTTTTCCTGACTTTGTGCTTCTTGAAAGCCAAGTACGTTTCTTGCATATTCAAGCACCATATGCTGGAAACCCCCACACGTTCCTAAGCAAGGAATTTTGTTCACACGAGCATAACGGATTGCCCACAGCAACTTTTCCATATTTTTATACGGACTACCGGGTGCAACCCAAATTCCAGCATGGGTTTTAAATAGAGCTTCGTTAATGTCTTCAGTTGAAATCCAGTTTCCCTCTACCTCAGTTCCTAATTTTTGGTGAGCATGAACGATCGCTGAATTGGTTGAAACGTGTGGCTCAAATGTGGGGGTATATTCTCCCAGGATTGCGATGCTACATTTCACTGCTGGATTCTCCCATGACTGCAAGTTGACAGTGTCAGCTTAATTGACCTAAAATCATGAGTCAAATTGATTTACATCATAATCTTCATGAAGAGAATTCATGTAACTTTGGCGCAAATTCAAGCCTTTACAACCGTTATAGAAGTTGGAAGTTTTACCCTTGCGAGCGAACAGCTAGGCATGACCCAGTCGGCGATAAGTCATGCCGTCGCCGCACTGGAAAAAGAACTTCAGGTCTCGCTTATAGAGCGCGATCGCAGCGGTATCCTTTTGACCGATATTGGCCAACGAATCTTAATTCATGCCCAAGCTATGCTCTCCAGTGCCGAACGCATCCGACAAGAGGCTTCAGCCGCTTTGGGGTTACAAGCTGGGAAGGTTCGCTTAGGCAGTTTTCCTAGTGTTTCGGCCCATTTTCTTCCTGGACTTCTACGTCAATTTCGACAACGTTACCCGGGTATTGAAGTTGTATTGTTTGAAGGCACTGATGACGAAGTCAGGGAGTGGATACGTACACGAGCCGTGGATGTGGGTGCTGTTGTACTACCGGCTAAAGGTCTAGAAACCGTACCGATCGCTGAAGATGAATTTTTAACCGTTGTCGCCACTAATCATCGACTTGCAGGGCATCGTGAAATCCATATTCGTGAGCTTGCAAATGAGCCCTTTATTATGTCAAAGGCGGGCTGTAAACCTCTTATTAAAGCGATGTTCCGCAAGGCAAAAATAATCCCCAAAACTCAATTCGAAGTCATTGACTTGCGCACAATTTTCGCAATGGTTCAAGAAGGAATGGGCGTTACAATTGTGCCTGAAATGGCTCTCCCATTTGACCGTTCAGGTCTTCATGTGATGTCCCTTAATCCTAAACAGTTCAGGCATCTTGCCCTTGCTGTTCCATCGCTCGAAACTGTTACACCCGCTGTTGCCGAGTTTTTGAACGAAGCAAAGGTTTGGAGAGAAGTATTAGCGTAGCCATTTTACAGACTAATGACGAGTTGAACCCCGAACATCGTCAAGTAAGATGACATTGAAACAGCGTATCATAAGTGCCCAGACTACTTTTTAGTTTTGAGTTTCAAACCAGCCAATAGGTTTAACTGTGATAGCGCTACGTGATTTGGTAACTGCATTCAAACTAGCCTACACAGACTACTTTTTGAGGTAATTTCTTTCTCAGAAATCGCCTAAATGGCAAGTGTATGAACTAATCTTTCGCAAGCAAATCATCAATTATTCGTACCGAGCTTAACAGCCGGTCCTATCAAATCAATCCGATCCGTCCAAATCCCCCCAGCATAGTCATCGGGAAGTGCATTTATACGCTTCAGGTCATCTAGTCCTTGAGAAAACCCTTCACCTCGATATTCACCTATCAAAAAGACACTTGTGTTGACCTGTTGCATCCGCTGAAGGAACCGATTGGGCCAACCCCAAAGCCAAATAACGTAATTAATCGGAACCATCAGCATACTTCGCTTACACGTAGCAGGGATATAGCCTGTCCAGCCGATTACGGCATAGCGCCGCAAGCACTGCTTGAGTCGGCGTGGCGAAAGCGTTTGAATATCCGGCAACCGTTTTCGAATAATGCTGACAGGTCGATCGCCTCCATAAACCCTAAGCTGCTGCTGGCGATAGCCAGGAAGTCGCATCAAGCGATCGGTCAGGAGAATCCCTTCTTCAGGATCGTTGCTTTTGATATTGATAATGAAGTGTCGTTCCGGAAATGTGGCCAAAACCTCGTCCAGCGATGGCATCAACCCCACTCCTAGCCCTCGAAACGGAAAGGTTTGACCGCCATCAGGGGTATAGCCATAGCCGATATCAAGCATTTGCAGATTTGGAAGCGTTTGCTCACGGGTAATCCCTTTGGCATTAGTCCGACAATCGAGGGTCCAGTCGTGAAAAACCGCAAAATGGCCATCCTGAGTCGGGTGAATATCCAATTCAACAGCATCAGCTCCATAATCAAAAGCTGCCTGCATAGAGGCGATCGTATTTTCAAGATATTCATGAGGCGTGGGCAACATGCGAACCGCTGTACAAGTATCATTCGTCAATCCAGTGCGGTCAAAGGTTTGCGCCAATCCGCGATGTGCCACTAAGGTTGGCTGGGTACGGATGGGGCGCGCTAGGAAAGACGCATTTATCAAATAAATGAGCCCTGCACATAAGATGAATACGAATAACCATCGGGGAATCTTCCAACGTTTCATCAATGTGAGTCGATCACTTCAGAATCAGCTCCCCCTGCTGTCTCGGCTTCCCCTGCTGTCTCAGCTTCCCCTGCTGTCTCAGTTTCCTCTTCCGTTTCTTCATCTTCCTCACCTTCCAGGGCTGTCGGAACAACAGCTACGGCAGCGATCGCATCTTCTTCATCCAGTCGCTGTAGACGCACGCCTTGCGCCGAACGAGACTGAATTGAGATGTCGTTGACACGTTGGCGAATAATGATGCCGCGATTTGTCACCAGCATCAGTTCCTCATCTTCATTCACTACCAACAGCGCCACCAGGCTATCTTCCTCCAAGCGGAATTTGAGTGCCTGGATACCCATCCCGGCCCGGTTTTGTAGTCGGAAGCGCTCCACCGGGACCCGCTTACCCATACCGCCAGATGTAATCACCAGAATCCAGGGCCCCTGGCTGTTAGCTGCCGTTTCTTCCGTATCTTCGCTAGCCCCAGCAGCTTCCGCTTCTGCTACCGCAGCCGTAATCTGTGATGGCAAAATGTCCATACTAATTAGCTCATCGCCATCCTTGCGATTCATCGCCTTGACACCACGCGTAGGACGACCGAGCGGACGCAGCTGATCGTCATCGGCTTTAAAGTGAATCGTCATGCCGTGAAGCGAGCCAATCAAGATGCTGTCAGTCGCACGAGCTAGCCGTACCCAGCGCAGTTCATCGCCATCTTCCAAAGAAATCGCAATTAAGCCGTTGGCGCGAATGTTGCTGAACGCCGATAGGGCTGTCTTTTTGATGTATCCCCCCTGAGTCAGCATTACCAAATACTCATCATCGGTGAATTCAGAAACGGCAATAACGGAGGTAATCTTTTCCTCTTTTGGAATCGGCAGCATCTGCACAATAGGAACGCCTTGGGCAGCTCGTGAGCCTTCGGGAATTTGATAGGAGCGTAATGAGTAAGCGACACCGCGATCGCTGAAAAACAGGACATGATCGTGGCAGCAACAGGTGATGAAATGCTGAATCCCATCATCCTCTTTGATACGCGCCCCAGCCTTACCACGCGTAGCACGGCTCTGTGCCTCAAACGTGTCGACGGGCATGCGCTTGATGTAGCCATACTCCGTCACCAGAATGACCACCTGTTGATTGGCAATCAACGAAACATCAGTCAGTTCACCGGCATCACGCTCAATTACCGTACGTCGCTCACTGGCAAAGCGATCGCGCAGTTGCTCTAGCTCTGTCACAATGATTTCCAGGATACGTTCGCGGCGAGCCAGAATGTCACGCAGGTCAGTGATTTTAGCCTGCAAGTCCTCGTGTTCCTGTTGAATCTTGTCAGTTTCCAGGGCGGTGAGGCGGCGGAGCTGCATCTGCAGAATGGCATCAGCCTGTACTTCAGTTAAGCCATAGCCATCGATCAACTCTTGTTTAGCGGTGGGAGTATCGGCGGCATTCCGAATCAGCGCAATAATAGCGTCCATATTATCCAAGGCCACCAAATAGCCCTGCAGGATATGGTCACGTTCCTCCGCTTTATTGAGTTCATATTGAGTGCGGCGGGTGATGGTTTCAACGCGGAAGTCCAGGAAGACTTCCAGCATCTGCTTCAGCCCCACCAACTGGGGTTCACCATTTACAAGGGCCAACATATTGACGCCAAAGTTATTCTGCAATGGCGTCTGTTTATAGAGGTTATTGAGCACCACCCGTGGATAGGCGTCTCGCTTCAGCTCAATGACAATTCGCATGCCATCGCGATCGCTTTCGTCACGAATGTCGGAAATGCCATCCAAGCGGCGTTCGTTGACCATCTCGGCAATCTTTTCGATCATCGCTGCCTTGTTGGTTTGATAAGGCAGTTCGGTGATCACAATGGCGTCGCGATCGGGGCGACCCCGCTGTTCAATGGTTTCGATATTGGCAACCCCTCGCATGGTCACCGAGCCCCGGCCTGTAATGTAGGCATCACGAATGCCGCTGGTGCCGAGAATCTGAGCACCTGTCGGAAAGTCCGGTCCAGGGATCAGGGCCATCAATTCATTGACTGTAATTTCAGGATTGTTGATCAAAGCGATCACACCATCCAACAATTCACCCAAATTGTGCGGGGGAATATTGGTGGCCATCCCGACGGCAATGCCTGAAGAGCCATTCAGCAAGAGTTGCGGCACCCGTGAAGGGAGGACGATCGGCTCTTGCTGAGAGCCATCAAAGTTATCAACAAAATCAACCGTGTCAGACTCAATGTCTTGCAACAGTGCATCGCTCGTCAGCGCATGGAGCCGACACTCGGTGTATCGCATGGCTGCGGGAGGATCATTATCAATCGAGCCAAAATTACCGTGGCCGTTGATCAGCGGTGCCCGCATCGAGAAGTCTTGGGCCATCCGCACCAAGGCATCGTAAACGGCGGTATCCCCGTGGGGATGATACTTACCCAGAACTTCCCCCACCACACGAGCACATTTTCGGAAAGGGCGGTCAGCGGTCAGTCCCAGTTCATGCATGGCGTAGAGAATGCGCCGATGCACGGGTTTCAAACCGTCGCGTGCATCGGGCAAGGCCCGCCCCACAATCACGCTCATGGCGTATTCCAGATAAGAACGGGACATCTCGTTCCGCAAATCTGTGGGGATAATGCTCATAGGGTAAAAAACTCCAAAATGGAAAAAATTTAGCCACCAGCCGGTAGTTTGAATCGCATATGGCTTTGTCGGCTAAATTCCTTCAAAATGTGTACTGCTGTACCACATATTCTATCACGATTTTCTGTTTCCCTAGGGGTAGCGTTATCGTGATGTGACGGGCCTTTGGCGGCGCTATGACGGACCTTTATTGCCTATGTCTTCTGAGCTAACCATTATCTACGCGGATGCCTTTTTGGAACACGATACAGGACGCCTCCATCCGGAGAACAAAGGTCGTCTCGTGGCGATCGCTGAAGCCCTGAAAGCTGCTCCCTGGGCGGATCGCCTGCACTGGCAAGCACCAACGCCTTGCACCGATCGCGATCCCCTGCCTTTTGTCCGCCAGCTTCATAATCTCCACTACATTAACGATTTGGAGTATTTGGCTCAGCAGGGGGGAGGCTTGCTGGATCCGGATACTCCCGTATCGCCTCGCAGCTTTGAGGTTGCGTTGTTAGCAGTGAATGGTTGGCTGGACGGAGTCGATTACACGCTCAACAACCAGCAGTCAGCCTTTGTCCTAGCTCGCCCACCAGGACACCATGCAGTAAGCGATCGCGGGATGGGATTTTGTTTATTTTCTAACGCCGCGATCGCAGCTCATTATGCTTTGCAGCAACCCACAATTAACCGAGTCGCCATTCTGGACTGGGATGTCCACCACGGCAATGGCACCCAAGCCCTAGTGGAGGGAAACCCCAACATTGCCTACTGTTCGCTGCATCAATCCCCCGCCTATCCAGGAACTGGACGGAGTAGTGAACAAGGATTTCATAACAATGTGCTTAATCTCCCCATGCAACGTGGCAGTACCCTCGCTGAGTATGAGCCACAGTTTGAGCAAGCCGTGATGCCTTTCCTGAGAAATTTCCAGCCTGATTTCCTCATCGTAAGTGCAGGCTATGATGCCACCGCTGCTGATCCCCTCGCAGGGATTTCTCTGCAGCCCACCGACTTTGGTGTCTTTACTCGCTATTGCCGGGAAATTCAGCCGCATCTTTTATTTGGCTTGGAAGGCGGTTATGACTACGATGCATTGGCCCAGTCAGTAGTCGCTACGATCGCGGCTTGTTTAGAACCCGAAACAACGCCCACACCTGCCTAGCAAAGGAACCCGATCGATATAAAAGGACCGCAGGAGACCACTAACTTCACACCAGAGACCGGCTTCCTCAGAAAGACCGCAAAAGACCGCTAATTGCATCCCAGAAACCGAGTTTCCCAAGCAGAATGTTTTTGAATGCTGACCTCTACCCTCTACGAGGATACAGACGCAAAGCCTTGCGTCTCTTCCCCCCCTCTACCCTCTACGAGGGTACAGACGCAAAATTTTGCGTCTCTTCCACCCCTCTACCCCAATCTCTCCCCCTCTCTAACCTCCACCCTCCATCCTCTACCCTCTACGAGGGTACAAACGCAAAACCTTGCGTCTCTTCCACCCCTCGCCCTCCTCTATGCTCGAGGAAACTCAATATAATGCGCCGTTTCATCCGCAACGTCTTTGCCGAATAAGGACTCAACAACCGCCAACGACATATCAATGCCTGCGGCAACCCCTGCAGAAGTAAAGATCCCATCAGCAACCACGCGCTGATCTCGTTCCACCAAAATTGAGGGGTCAACTTTGGCAAGAAAATCGAGCGCTCCCCAATGAGTGGTAGCCCGTTTATTACTTAAAAGTCCTAACTTAGCTAGCAGCAACGCCCCAGTGCAAACCGAGGTAACGCGATCGGCCTGCTGACTAATGGTTTGAATCCAAGTCAGGGTATCAGGATCTTGTAACAAAGGGCGCGTCCCAAACCCACCAGGAACCACCAGCAAATTAATCTGGGGTGCGGCAGCAAAATCGTAGTCAGGCAGCACGCGCAATCCCCCAACCGCAGTAACGATATCCGTCGTTTTAGCCACCGTGAAAACGGTAAAGGGAGCACTATCATCGGTGCGACGAGAATCGACGCCACCGACTAAGCGGGTACGCGAAAACACTTCAAACGGCCCCGCAAAGTCCAATACTTCAACTTCTGGAAAGATGAGAATGCCAACATTGAGCTTTTCTTTAACCACAATATTTTCCTAAATCAGCGGAACAGTTAGATTTAGAGCACTTGACACTTGAATGACGCCTTGGCTCATAGACAATTGAAGGCCACCGTCCCAAACAATGCCTTAACCTACAGGTCTTAATCGAGCAGGTCGCTCAATACAACTGTAGGCAGTCCTGATACCGTACGAAGCTGTTCGTCGTTAGTCAAAAACATCGTACAGTTCACTGATAATCCTGTTGCGACATGGACTGCATCTGGTGTTTTGAGTCTAGTTCTCGCCCTCAACTGTGCAGCCTCTCGCAAAATTGTCTGCGTTATGGGCAAAAGCTGCACACGTGAGGAGAGCAGCAATCGCTTATAAGCCTTAACTAGCTGTTCATTGTCTAGCCTCAAAGGTAGAACCAAAGACTCCAGCAAGATTAATTCACTGCTTAGAACATGCAGGGCACCTGTCCATAGCTGATTCCATAAAGGTTCCAGCAGTTCAGAGTAGCCTTCGACCTGCTCAACGCTATAAATCACAACCGATGTATCTATATAGACGACGCTAGCGTCAGGTAAACTCAGCGTTCCCATGAGTCTCTTTCAGCGCGGAGGTGCTCATCAATTTGTTGAGCAGTCATGCCTATGCGATGACGACGTCCCTCTTCGATAATCTCTAGAACATCAAGTTGGCAGGAGTCATCTTGAGCTTGCGGATCCTCATTGGGTTTTGGCAATACGATAAACACGTCTACTTCGCCGCCCACGATCGCATCCGGAGGTAGCTGAATTTCGAGTTTATTACCGGGGAGAATTTTCGTAGTGATGTGAAGGGCGGATTGCGTGACTACCGTTGGAGTCGACATATTGCCAGATCGAGGAAAGGGTTTAGTAGTTCTAGGATAGTTCCTAAATCAGATTGCCATCTGATAGCTTCGATAGTCTTGTAAGGCAGGTAAAATCCTGATTAATCTTTTGGCAGGCAGGCAAAATAGCTGTTTGCGCCCCGACTGCAAAATGTGACGGGCATTGTGTGTCTGCAAAAACACACAGATCACCACCGGAAAGTGTCCACTCCAACCCCTGTTGATTTACCAAGGATCATCCAACACGCTGTCCGGAAGCGCGCGTCGATCGCTCTTTTGAGGCGACCCCAGTAAATCCTGAATGGCCCGACTCAACGTTTGGCTGACCAAGGCATTGCCTTCCCGACTGAGATGAATGTGATCACGATAAAGGCTGTCGGCAGGGGAGGTTACCTCGAAGGGATTGAGGAAATCAATGTAAAGAAGCTGTTCACTTGCCGTAAATTCCAGCAACCGCTGACGGGCCTTAATTTCATAATCGCGTGATCCCGGAGGTGTAACTTCGCGTAAGAGCGGTGTCATCGCCAGAATCATTTGGCTATTTGCTTGTCGAGTGAGTTCTTGAATCTGGCGGACGGCTTCTAAATTGACACCGACGCGATCGCCCCCTTCATTATGGATTTCTTCCAACTCCGGAATCGGCTTTTGTTTCTTGAAACGATTGAATACTTCAATCAATGCCAGCGCCGGTCTTCGGGCTGGATAGGCTCGCTCCCGCCCTACCTGAACCGAAGTCGGAGCCGTGGCAAATAGATCATCCGTGTTGATGAGCAGGACGATCACCTGTGCCCCAAACGTACCGAACTTTGACAGATAAGCCAGCTCATTACGCGGTCCCCAGGAGTTTGCCGACGCATTCAAAACCTCTACCTTCTGGTAATTTCCTAGTTCGCCTGCCGGAATCTGTTGCTGAATCTGCAGCGACAAAATCTCCGATTGGTCCGTCCACCAACCACCATTCGCAATGGAATCACCAATTAATAGAATCCGCAGCGTCTCTGGTTCAGGCTTAGGGGCGATCGCGGCTCCCCGCATCGAGTATTGATTAATTTGAAACGCATTCCCAAAACGCCGCGTCCGCTGGTTTGGCGCGAGCCGATACCCTACTTGAGCATCCGCCACGTACAACGGTGGATTCCCAAACCCAAATAATAAACGTAGGGCAATTTCAACAGCCCCAATGCCAAGGAGAACCAGAACCAAAATAATAACAGCCAGCTTCACCCGCGCGCGCCTCCATTGAAGTGCTTTATCAGTGTATTCGCATTTGCGGCTGGGTATCCGTGAGGGATTGGTGGGCAGTTGAGGGTTAAAGGTCGGGGGTGGAGGGTCGGGGCATTTGGGCACAGCACTTCGGGACGGCCACAGTCATTGTTCTCCAAATGCCCCGCCCGTGCAGGTTAGGGGTTGAGAGAGAACAGCCGGGGCGGGTTTTGAGCAAAGATTTCGTTTTTTTCTTACTGAGACATAGGCCAAACCCACCTCTACGGGGCAACACCCTATTTCCTGCTTCATAGCTTCCGAACTCCGAATTCCGTAGGGCTACGCCCTTCTCGCAGAGTACTCCGAACTCCGAATTCCGAATTCCGAATTCCCCACAGTATTCCAATCTCCTCCCATCTCCCACCCTGCCAACCTCTTGTCTCTCTACTCTTCTCATCTGGAATGACGTTTGTAGTATATGTAGTATATGCTAGGAAAATTCACATCGAACTTATGGGGTGGTCATGGCTAAGTTCGGAGATGTTATTCGTTATTACAAAAACTATCAGTCCATCGCGATGTTCAGCATCATCGCGAGCAGTGTATTTGAGCTGTTAGATCTGGTGGTGCCTTATGCCATTGGGCAATTGCTTAATGTCCTTTCGGAGCAGCCCGTCGATCAAGTAGCTCAGGAGTTAGTTGGATGGGTGGCAGCGGTATCTGGGGTAGAGGTGACGCGATCGCTAACTCTGAGTCTGCTACTGGGCATGATTTTTGTTGTCACAGTCGTCAGAGCACCCATTGAGCCTTGGTTGGGTGTTTGGTTTCATTGGGATGTTGCGCTACGAAGCCGTCGCGATCACTCCGTCGGGGTCATTCGTAAGCTCCTGAGTTTACCCCTCAGCTTTTACGACGAGCATAATCCTGGCCGCATTGCGGGTCGAGTGGCACGGGGCCTGTCCAACCATACCTGGACCTATCCCGAAATCGCCGGGCAGCTGTTTCCCAAACTGGTGCGGGTGTTTGGCATCTTCTGCGTTATCTGGATTATTGAGTGGCCGATCGCCCTGCTGTTTTTGGTGTCCTTCATTGTGATTCTGGGTTACAGCATGCGCGACCTGGTTCGGCTTAACCGTAAGGAACAGGCCCTCGACAAATATATGGAGAGCACAGAGAGCCGCACATCAGAGATCATCACCAATATTAAAACCGTTAAGGCATTCGCCAGTGAGCATACCGAATTGGAGCGACAGCAACAGCGTCTGGGACGTGAGCTGACGGTGGTGGAGCAGGTGATTCACCGGGGCTATGTAGTGCTGATGACCTGGCAAGAACTGCTGATTCAAGGTTGTGTGTTTGGGGTGCTGGTGTTAACGCTATTCGCAACTCTGCGCGGGCAGATTTCTCTAGGTCATTTCGTGACAACCTTGACGGTATCCAGCATGGCCTATGCCGAACTAGAGCCCATCAGCAACCTGGCTGAGATCTTCGCCCGTCGGTATGCGTCCATGCTTCGCTTTCATGAATTCATGCAGCTCCCAACGGGAATTGAAGCGGCTAGTGTGGCACAGTCTCCTGAGGCAATTCCGCGCTACCAGTTCACGGGCAAGCTACACTTCGAGCATCTCAGTTTCGGCTACGACGAGAACCGTCCCGTCTTGCAGGATATTAATTTGCTGATTCAGCCGAAGCAGACGGTGGCCTTGGTTGGGCGTTCTGGGTCCGGTAAGTCTACTTTAGTGAAGCTACTGTTCCGGTACTTTGAGCCGCAGCAAGGATGCATTCTGATTGATGGCGAAGACGTTCGCAAACTGGATATCACAGGCTATCGCAAACAATTGGCGATCGTTCACCAGGAAGTAGATGTCTTTAACGGCACGCTCATGGATAACCTGACCTACGGCAATCCCAGTGTCACCCGTGAACAGGTCGACGAAGCCTGTCAAATCGCCCGAGTCGATGAGTTTATCCGGCAAATGCCTCAAGGATATTCCACCATTGTGGGAGAACGTGGGGTTCGGTTGTCGGGCGGACAGCGGCAACGATTGGGCATTGCGCGGGCACTGTTAATGCATCCCGACGTACTGATCTTTGACGAGGCGACCTCCAGCCTAGACTACGAATCAGAGCGAGCTATTCAGTTAGCGATGAGAAGTATTCTGGGGACTCGGACAACTATCATCATTGCCCACCGTCTGAGCACAGTTCGCGATGCTGATGTCATTGTTGTACTCGATCAGGGCCGTATTCTGGAAATGGGCAGCCACGAAGATTTGCTCAATCAAGGCGGACTCTATCACCGTCTGCATATGCTTCAAGAAACGGGTGATTTATTGGGCTAAATCGCCTACGAATGGGATGCAACCCATTTGCGCTTGTTAGCTGAACACGGCCAAAGCTAGCAAACACGGATAAACGGTAATTTCGGAAAACTCCCCACACTCCTCAAAACGTAGGAGAATGTGGGGTTTTTTTCTATGACACAAAGTTGGGATTGCACAATCAATCAGCATCCCGTGTCACAATAGGGACGCCTGTCGGTCTACTCATGTTTGCCCATGCGGAGTAATTCCAACTTAGCCATGATGATCGTGCTCAACATTGTGGGCCTGATGCTAGTGATGGGGGCCATTATTCTCGTGCTACGAGGTTTGGGATGGATCAGTCAAATCCCTGGATATGTGATTGGGGCAATGCTATTGCTAGCACTTGGTGTTGGCATTCTAGGCGGGATTCGCGCCGCCCGCTGAAGGAATTATGATGCGACGGTTATCGATACCTACTCAAGTATTCTTAGGATTGTTGGTCCTGACCCTGCTGATTTGGATTTTGCGGGGATTCACGATTCTGGCCTTTTTGCCTGGAGTCGTTCTGTGGCTGCTGTTGTTACTAACCATTGGTTCCGGTGTACTTACCAGCCTGCAGCGTATTCGGTAGGGTTGTACGGACGCAAAGGCATCCTCTCTAGACAATCGCTGTGAAACAAATGGATGGTTTCACGATTGGACTACCCTATTGAGAGGATGCTTAGCCGGTTAAATCCATTTAAGACTGATGGGCAACATCAAGAGGCTTTTCGGCGTCAGGATCAAACAACACCACAAACGAGTTGTTAGGACTGAGTCTACGAAGCACTTTGGCATGAGCATCGGCATCGTGATAACGACGGAAGCGTTCGATAATGACTCGTTGCATTTCAGGAAGTTGACGCACGAGGCACCACGGCTGGAGTTGTGTTTTGTAAGTCATAGGTAGAGAGAAGCTAAACGACTTGATTGCAAAAGCTGACTCAAGAAACAGAACTAGAATTCAGATTGGCTTCTAAAATAAAATCGCTCGGATGCAGAACTGACTCTCAAGGAAACCCTGAGAGCTGCAAAGGCGGCATCAGGAATCAAAATCCGGATGCGTCCTGAGGACTATCTGCGGAAAGTTGAGCGATACGGTACAGGGATACTTGTAGATGCGCCATAGTCTTGAGGCAGCAGTTGGCGTTGGGTAATTGATTGGTTGCAATCAATTACCACCACACGATTTGCAGGAGCTCAAACAAGCCAATCATCCGAAAGCCCGAGCGCAAGGGATTTACCACTCCTATGGGGCTTTCATGTCTAAGACTTTAGCATCGAAACACTAAATGGAGCGTTTGACTTTGGCATGTACACAAAATGTAGCGTTTAATCCGATCGCGATCGCAACAGCATAGCGCCTTTCTTCGGGAGTGGCACATTTCATATCATGTCTGCAGGCAATCACCCGATAGCCGTTATATTTGCGTGAAGTAAATCCCCTTGGAGGAGGCAAGGTTGGCACCCTCCAATGAATAGCCCACCCGATGAAATCTGTGGAAGATAACAAAGACAGTACAGACAGCACCGAAAGCACCGAGAAGCCGAAACGCAAATCCCGTGCCAAGCGCACCAAAAAGGCGTCAGCTCCTCTACCGGCCTTGCCACCTGCTTCAGCATCGCTAGGGGGTATCTATAAGGTTCAAGTGTTCTACCTCGCTGCTCGCAACACGAACCCCAAAGCCCCTGTCAAAGATGCGCTGTGGTTCGCCACTTATCCCATCATTCCAAGGGTTGGCGACTGCTTATTCCACGATGGTATCTACTACCAGGTGGAGCGAGTTTTTTTATACGAAAATATGGGCCCTGGTTGGTATGCCGACATCGAGGTTACCTTCTACGGACGACGCTAAATCTTGCTTTCAGCCTCTCCTTCGCTCTCAGACTGATGCCAGTGGGCATTCCCCACCCTCTGTGCTGCCCATAAAATTACGTTGTAGCGTTGAATACTTGTTTCGCAGTGAGACGTAAATCCGGAAACGTTCTTGAAATTAATGTGTCTGTTCCTGTAAATCGCTGAAGCTGGTAGCCATCGTCTTCCAGTTTGCAAATTGTCAGCGTGGGCTGTTTAGGTTTGCCAATTACTCGCGCTGCTCCTAATGCCCGAAAATCGACGATCCAATATTCTTCAATACCCATCGCTTCATAATCTGCCAATTTCAAACCATAGTCATCGCGCCAGTTAGTACTGACGACCTCCACGGCTAATTTCACAGTGGTCCCATGGCAGACAGTTGAAGACTTTTCCCATAAAGGTTCTTTAGAGAGTCTTCTGCGATCTAGCACTGCCACGTCAGGAATATAGCCCGCATTGGGGCGCGAGGGCTTCACGACACAGGTACGAGGAATTGTAAACGGCAAATCATTTTGATCAATGAGTACGCCCAGCTTGATGGCAATAAATCCGCCAATATCCTCATGGGTACCCGTTGGTCGCACCTCAATAATCTCCCCTTCAATGAGTTCATAGCACCCCCCATTGTCGGGATACCGCTCTAGAAATTCCTCGAAACTAAGGGCTTTGTCTGCTGCTCGCACCATCGCGATACCTTACTGAGTCTCTGCTGATTACCGGAAGTTGATTTTGGACCTTATCCAACCGACAGAGTCTGCTCACCTCCGAACATATAATCTAGCGGTCAAGGCTAAATCTGGTAACTCGAAAGCTGGAATCCGTTCGTTCCCTTGGCTAGTGTTATCTTTTGCCCAAGTAAGCGTCTATCAATCCTGACCTGAAGAGGGCAAGAATATTCGCCCCTATACTAGTTTTGGGCACGGAGATTCAGTGAACTATCGAATGGGCAAAAGCTTGAGGGAATTTCCAGGAAAGAACTTACCCCCGTAAAGGGTCGTGTAACCTTCCAGGCATGACTTAACTTTAGCGAAGCTAACGCACCGCTGTTCTAGTATTTTATTGTCCAGAAATTGCCTGCGTCTTTTGCCCATTGCGCACGTTGCAGAAACCTAAGCCTCCTGCAACTCCTTCAGAGCAAGCAACACTTCCTGACTATGGATGGCAGGACGCACCCCCAGGTATGTCTTCTGCAGAATGCCATTGGGATCGATCAAATAAGTGTGGCGGAGCGATCGCCCAGCTATCCAAGAACCGTAAGCGCGACTGACCTGTCCCTTGACATCAGATAACAGTGGAAAGGCCAGACCTTCAGATTCACAGAAGCTTTCGTGAGAAGCCACATCATCAGCACTGACACCCACAATTTGGGCATTCAGAGCCTCGTAGTTATCAATACTTTGCTGGAAGCGTTTGGCTTCCAGGGTGCAACCAGATGTAAAGTCCTGAGGATAAAAGTACAGAACCACCCAGCGCCCTTGATAATCAGACAAAGAGATTTCGCCATCGCCAGCATTTGTCGGCAGGGTAAAGGCCGGAGCGAGTTCACCAATTGGCGGCTGTGGTCCACCTAAAGCCAATGCTGCCGGAGTCGCCAGGCTCCAAGTTAAGAGGACCAGTCCCCAAGCAAATAATTGTGTCAGCCAAACACGACGAGATAGTTTCATCCTCAAAAGATCCTTAAACACTTAACAAAAGTTTAGAATCTTTGAGGATGTCTTTCCAGCTTACAGTGTAGAAAACGAGAGGTGATTGGCAGTAGAGATGGTTTCGCGGGCTTCAGAGTGGCGGACTTGCGGTGTAAACGCCCACGGTTCGGTCGACTGTTGATATTGTTTGGCAGTCATTACGGTTATCCATCTGCCTGAGAGCGGATCACGGTAGGCCCAGAATGGATTTGTGCGGAGTGACTTCTGATTGGATGATTTCATTGTGATGCTGCCCTGAACTAAAAACACCTGATGAGACAATTTCTAAACTGTCTCCCTGAATTAAAAACACCTGATGAGACAATTTCTAAACTGTCTTGTTCTCTATGTTTTCCGCATTTCTTTATGAAGACATCGGCTGAATTGCTGATTTTGTTCTGAAAAAAGTTTATGACCTCGGTAAATTCTCGAAAAACAGCCCATTGGCTCTCGCATTTGCCTCAAAGCTTGCGTGGGCTAGAAGCTGTCGATGATCGCTGGCAACGCTATCGTCAGGGAATATTAACACCGACTGATGTCGCGACTACTAACACCTCCATGCTTCCCGACGTTGATTGGGATGTGGTGATTTGTGGCGGGACTTTAGGCATCATGATTGGCGCAACACTAGCCCAGCAGGGTTGGCGCGTGGCTGTTTTAGAGCGAGGAAAACTGCGAGGCCGTGATCAGGAATGGAATATTTCGCGCCATGAACTTCAGAACTTGGTGCATTTGAATCTATTGACGGAGGCTGAGTTAGAGACTGCGATCGCGACTGAGTACAACCCCGCCCGTATTCAGTTTGGCGACGGTGCCCCGCTTTGGGTCCGGGACGTCCTCAATATCGGAGTTGATCCAGTCTATCTATTGGCAACCTTGAAGCAGCGGTTTCTAGCTGCAGGTGGCACGTTAATCGAACACACTGCCTTTGAAACTGCGACGGTACATCCCAATGCGGTTTGCGTCATGGCAGGGGAACATCGCTTCACCACACGGTTGTTAATTGACGCCATGGGACATTTCTCTCCGTTGGTGCAACAGGTTCGTCAAGGCCAGAAACCGGACGGAGTTTGCCTGGTGGTAGGCACCTGCGCCGAGGGTTTCTCTCAGAACGAAACGGGGGATCTCATCGTGTCCTTCACCCCCATTCGCAACCAATGCCAGTATTTTTGGGAGGCATTTCCGGCGCGTGACGGTCGGACGACTTACCTGTTCACCTACTTAGATGCCCATCCCGAACGCCTCAGCTTAGAAAATTTGTTTGATGAGTATTGGGATTTATTGCCTGAGTATCAAGGGGTTTCCTTGTCAGATCTGACCATAAAACGAGCCTTGTTTGGGTTCTTTCCCTGCTATCGGGAGAGTCCCTTACAGTTTCCTTGGGGGCGGATGTTACCGGTAGGCGATAGCAGTGGCAGTCAATCGCCGCTGAGCTTTGGGGGATTCGGAGCCATGATCCGCCATTTGTCTCGCTTAACCCTCGGCATTGATGAAGCTTTGCGGCAAGATTGTCTGGCCCCCCAGGAACTCAGCTGGTTGCAACCTTATCAACCCAACCTATCCGTCACTTGGCTCTTTCAAGAATCCATGCGGGTGGCGGTTAACCAATCCTTGCCCCCAGACCACATTAACCGCACCTTGGCAACCATCTTTGGCGATATGGCGGCATTAGGCGACGCCACCTTGAAGCCATTCTTGCAGGATGTCGTGCAGTTTCCGGCTTTAGCAAAGACGCTTTTGAGTACTTCTGTAAAGCATCCAGTATTAGTAGCAAAGCTATTACCTCAGGTGGGTGTGGGTGCGATCGCCCGCTGGCTTCCTCATTACGGTGCATTAGCTGGATATACAGCCTCCTATCCCCTCCTGAAAGCGATGGCCCCCTGGATGAAACAGCTTTCCGAAAAGCAACGATATCGGTACCATCGATGGTTAGATGCGCTCCGGTATGGAACCGGTAGCGATTATCAGGGATAACCATGACTCAGTCTCTTGCCCGCGATCGCTTCTATCAAGAAATTCAGCAGCCTGACGACGCGATTAATCTGGCTGCCGCTGCTTTGTACATTGCTCAAGAAGAATATCCTGAATTGGATTGTGGGAGCTACCTGCATCAGCTTGATCGGATGGCCCTGCAACTGCGTGATCGCCTGCCAGAAGAAACGTATCCCCTCAAAATCCTGAAGGCCATCAGTACCTATCTGTTTGAAGCGCAGGGATTTATGGGCAACAGTCAAAACTATTACGACCCCCGTAATAGCTTTTTGAATCAAGTGCTGGACCGGCGGACGGGAATTCCCATCACGTTGTCGTTGGTCTATCTAGAACTGGCGCGTCGGATTGGGTTTCCGATGGCGGGTGTGAGCATGCCGGGGCATTTTCTGATCAGACCGACACTGGATGAAATGGCAATTTTCGTCGATCCGTTTCACAAAGGCGAAATTATGTTTGAAGAAGATTGTCAGGATCGCATCCGGAAGTTCTATGGCGTTGATGTCCGCTTACGACCTGACCACTTTGAGCCCATCGGCCCCCGCCCTTTCTTGTCCCGGATTCTGATGAATTTGAAAGTGATCTACCTACAGCAGCAAGACATTCCTCGTGCCTTCGCCGCCATTGATCGCATTTTGCTTATTACTCCCGATGCTCTAGCTGAGCGGCGCGATCGCGGCATTCTTTACTATCGTCAGGGACAATTGGATGAAGCCCGCGAAGATCTCAAGTACTACCTACTTAATCACCCTGATGCCCGCGATTCCTTTGAGATTCAGCAGGTAGTCAGCCAGATCAACCAAATTCTGCAAGATTGAAACTGCTGCCCGGCAACGGATCTTTGATGGCATACAAGCAATTGCAACGGTATTTCAAACAATTCCCATTTCTGACTTCCCCTTGGAGCGTGCTGGCACTTTTTGCTGTTTTGGGATTGATTGGGGTTTTGAACCATGCCATGTGGCGGGATGAATTTAATACCTGGCTGATTGTTCGGGATAGTGGATCGCTGGGGGAAATGCTGGGAAGAGTCAAGTATCAGGGGCATACGGCTCTATGGGCATTGTGTCTTTCCTTTCTGAGGAATTTCTCGCAATCGCCAGTGATTATGCAGCTTTTCCACTGGGCGATCGCGGTTCTTTCAGTCGCCATTTTCTGGTTCTGTAGCCCTTTCACGCATCGTCAGAAAATCCTCTTTACGTTTGGCTACCTACCGTTTTACCAATATCTTTTAATTGCGCGTCCCTATGTATTGGGGATGCTATTTTTGTTTATATTTTGTGCTATTTTTCCCTTTCGGCGAAAAAGCTATATTCCAGCCGCAGTTGTGCTAGCACTGATGGCGAATAGTAGTGCATATGCCTTGTTTATTGCGATCGCTTTACTCGCAACATTAACCATTGAATTTAGCTTGGATCGTGAGGCGCAATCGCGCTATTGGCAACAGTCGAAAAGCTACGATCTCATTTTAAGTTTACTGATTGTGGCAGCCAGTTTTGGCTTTGCCTTCTACATATTGACACCGCCTGTCGATAGCTATAACCATGGGGGGCTGGATGCCTGGAAGCTAAGGTTTGATCTCAGGCGCGTTTTTCGGGCATGGGGGCGGGTCTTTGGCGGTTATACGCTAATGCTGCCTGAACATAAGCGATGGCTAGATCTGATTGCTTCCGGTCTCATCACTTTATTGGCAGTTCTGGTCTTCTTGCTGCGACTGGTGCAAAAGCCACTTGCCTTTTGCTTCTTCATCTTGGCCTATTTGGAGATTTTAGCATTTTCATATCTCCGATTTATGGGAATTGGGCCGCGTCATTTTGGCCATTTCTATTTAGTGCTCATTGCTGCATTTTGGCTAGCAAGTTATCTACCAGAATCAACAGCTTTGACAAAACGCTTAAAACTATCGCCCAGGTTCTTGAAGTTTGGCAATAAATGGCATCAACCAATTCTCACGACGATCATCACTATTCAGTTTCTAGCCGGATTATATGGCCTCCCAAGAGATTTACTGATTCCCTTTTCTGCGTCACGTGCAACGGCCAACTATATTCGGGCTTCCGGTTGGCAGGATGAATTTATTGTGGCGAGCCGTGACGCGAATATGGCTCCCATTTCTGGCTATTTAGACCGTTTGCTTTATTACCCAGAATTACAAGGCATGGGTAGCTTCACCCTATTTGGGGGCGATCGCGAATCGGATGATCACAAAGACGCAATTAGTCATGAGGAAGTTTTGACACATGTGCAGGAATTGCTAAGTGGGGAACATCTAATTGGCAGAATTCTTTTGGTACTACACGAGTCCTTAGAGATTCGTGCTGAAGGTCTAGAAATTGAATCGATTCGAGAGTTCACGCGATCGTGGACGGCATCAGAACGGTACTACCTTTATTGGGTTAGGTTGTCATAGTTTGGGTTATGTGCGATCGTGTTTTTCAGAAACTAAAAATGGCAAATTGTCTCAGGTTGCAATGGGCAAATGCGATCGCTAAGCGGATTTTCCGTCAGAGAAAGCAAGCCTAGATTTGTTAAGCTCCCTAATGCCGAAATGTAAATAAGCCCACTCGAATAATGGTGTTCACAATCAGCCTCCCTGCTGTGCGTAAAAAAAATCCACGATTGGAGAATCAGAAACTCGTTGCTGTTCTCTCAACGTTCTATTTCTGACTCTGAAGTGGAGGTGGTTATACCGCTGACTCAGATTGTATGCCTACAATAAATGCTCTCAGAATTGCCAATCCTCTACCAAATGCGGGATAGCTGCAATTCAAATCCAGGCAAAACATCCTCACCCGATAGCCGGATTGGCTGTTCTAGTGTCTCAACAGGTTGATGGGGGCGGTAAACTTCAACTGTTCGGGTCTTGCGATTCAGTAGCCAGCCCAAACGAGTCCCGTTCGCAATGTATTCGGCCATCTTTTGTTGGGCCTTTTTCAGGTTGTCGCTGGGAGATAGCAATTCAACGACAAAATCAGGACATAGCGGCACAAACTGCTCTTGTTGCGCCGGTGTCAGCACCTCCCACTTTTCCAGAGAGATCCAAGCTGCATCGGGTGAGCGATCGGCTCCATTCGGTAGCTTAAACCCAGTCGATGAATCAAACGCAACCCCCAGTTCGGTGCGATCAGACCAGTTGAATAACTGCTGCGTTACCCGCCCGTTGCGATTACCCGTTTCTCCCCCAGTGGGTGACATAATCACTAAATTGCCTTCAGCCGTGCGTTCAAACTTCAGATCAGGATTACTCCGACAAAGCTGGTAGTACTGTTCATCCGTGAGCGTGATGACCGGATCAAGATTAACTGTAAATGTTGTCATCAGAGGTTACTGCCTAGCCTGAGTAGAGACACGATCGTCTCGCGTCTCTACTTTATGTTAATAGTCTCAGCATTGCTCCAAAGTGCTGTTTCAAGCATGATGAAAGCTTGGAAACGCAATCACATCCAACTTGGCAACGGGAGCTTTTCTTCTAGGCAAAAACCGGCGAACTGGATGTAGTCAAGGGATATCTGCTGCTGCCCCTATGCACAGTAACCAACCCCCCGTAGACTGAGGGTGAACATAAAAAAAGTCTAAAGGGCGACAACATGCGGATTCTGTTTGTGGCGGCGGAAGCGGCACCGTTGGCGAAGGTTGGGGGTATGGGAGACGTCGTGGGAGCCCTGCCCCAGGTTCTCCGCAAAATGGGGCACGATGTCCGTGTCTTTATGCCCTATTACGGCTTTATGGCCGACAAAATCGAAATTCCTCAAGAGCCGGTTTGGTCGGGCTATGCGATGTTTAATGACTTCGCCGTCTACGAGACCGTTCTACCCGATACAGAAGTCCCGCTCTACCTTTTTGGCCATCCCGCATTTGACGGACGTAACGTCTATGGGGGGGATGACGAAGCCTGGCGCTTTACCTTTTTCGCCAATGGGGCAGCAGAATTTGCCTGGAATTTCTGGAAACCCCAGGTGATTCACTGCCACGACTGGCATACAGGGATGATTCCGGTCTGGATGCATGAAACCTCTGACATTGGCACAGTCTTCACCATTCACAACCTGGCCTATCAGGGTCCCTGGCGCTGGAAGTTAGAGCAAATGACCTGGTGCCCTTGGTTTATGCAAGGCCATAACACCATGGCGGCAGCGGTACAGTATGCCGATCGCGTCAATACCGTTTCCCCCACCTATGCCCAACAAATTCAAACCCCTGAGTATGGCGAAGAGTTGGAAGGGTTGTTGTCCTTTATTGGGGACAAGTTGAGTGGCATCCTCAATGGCATTGACATGGAGCGGTTTGATCCAGAAACCGATACCCAGCTACCTAAAGCATTTGGCGTCGAAACCCTAGAAAAACGACGAGCTAACAAAGTTACCGTGCAGGAAGAAATGGGCTTAGAGGTTAACTCGGATGCCTTTTTAGTCGGATTGGTAAGCCGCTTAGTCGATCAAAAGGGCATTGACCTGATTCTGCAAACCATGGATCGGTTTCTGGCCTACACCGATGCTCAGTTTGTCCTGTTGGGAACGGGCGATCGCTATTACGAAAATCAGCTTTGGGAGTTAGCTTCGCGCTATCGGGGGCGAATGGCAGTGTATCTGCTGTACAGCGACGGTATCGGACGGCGGATCTACGGCGGCTCAGATGCCTTTTTAATGCCATCACGGTTTGAACCCTGTGGCATTAGCCAAATGATTGCCATGCGCTACGGCTGCATTCCCATCGTGCGCCGTACCGGCGGGTTGGTTGATACCGTAAAGCACCACGACCCCATGAACCAAGCAGGAACAGGGTATTGCTTTGACCGCTATGAACCACTGGACCTTTATACGTGCCTGGTCCGTGCCTGGGAAGGGTATCGCTATAAGGATGCCTGGAAGTCCTTGCAGGAACGGGCCATGCAGCAAAACTTCAGTTGGGATAAGTCAGCCGTGGAGTATGTGCGACTGTATGCCGAGATCTTGGGTGTGGACTATAAGACACAGTTGGATGTGAATGAGAAGAAGAAAAAGGATGAGAAGGTGAAAGGCAAGAAGGGGTAGGGGTAGTGAGGATTTGAATTTGGAATTCGGAATTCGGAAAGCAATAGAGTTGTTGGGTAATAAGCTCAGAAATCCTTGAACCATTTATCTGGAAAGGCTTTCGGTGATCCCCCTATTTCCCAACAGGTCTAATTGATAAATACTGGGATGGCGAGAGCGTTCAGCTTTTTGTTGAGAGCCCATTTTTCTTGGGAAAAATGAAGGATTTCAGGTAGCTGAGACACGATTTTCTGAACGCACCCTTTTTGACTGAGCGGTTCGGCTGAGCTTACTGTTAATGTCTCAAACTGAAGCCCTGCCCTTAACGCTCATTGACCTATTCCCCATTTCCGAATTCGGTTAGTGTCTGTAAGTTTTCGCCACCTTGATTTTCGATCTCTAGAAGCCTTGTGCTGCCGTTCAGAATTTGCTCGTTTTGAGGGGGGGGCGAAAACCTCGTGACACCAACGAATTCCGAATTCCGAATTCCGAATTCTCCCCTTACTCTCCTGCAACAGCCAAGTCGATCGCAGTATTTCCTTTTTGCCACGCCTCTCTCAGATGCCCCTGAAGGAGGGCGGCGATCGCGCTTAAGCCATTGATTTCGGGAGAATCTGGGGCGAGTTCTAGCGCGGGGATGAGGGCAGTTTGGGCGGCTTTGGGATGGAAAGCATAGAGGTTAACGAAGCCGAGATAGGCGTGGGCGTAGGGATTTTCAGCATCCTGTTGAACCAGTTGTTCGAGGGAGGCGATCGCCTCAGGTACTTTCAGTTGTAAGACTTGAGCTAGCACCAGCCCGTAGCCGTATGCCACAACAGCTTGGGGGTTAGCCTGCCAGCGTTGGGTGAGTGTTTTCTCGGCCTGGACGGTGTAGTTCTGAATGGGGTCGTACACATTGAGGCGTCCGATAGGCTCAAAGACCTTGTCCAAAAAGTCAGGGCCTTGGGGTAAGAATTGGCTAACTTCGCGCAACTGGGTGACCCAATCGAGTTCAGGGGCTGAGACGGGTTGAGCATTGGCCGCAAGGGTTACGGTCACGTCAGTGATTGCCAGGGGTTGAGGTGTGGTATCGGTGGCACTCAGGTAACTGCCCACAAGACGGTAGGAGCCAGGCAGGCTCTCTTGGGGGGGAAGGGTCGCTGTGTGTTCTGTGACCTGAAAGCAACCGTTAGGGTTAATGTCTTTTGCTGCGCTGAAGGTTGTTTGGTTGGGCTGAATCGGGTTGGGGCGCAGAGTTCCTAGACCAATACCGTGATCATGAATCCAGGCGCGCTGGGAGGAATTGACTGGGGCATCGGCGATCGCAATGGGTTCCCAAGTCAGCAATACTAACCCTGTTTGTAGGGTTTCCCACGTGCCAATCCACTTGTAGGTAACGGGTACAGCCTGACCCGGGGGGACTTGGGAGGGAATCACAACACGACGAAGGCGAGGCAAAGTATCAGCCTCACAAGCGCGATCAGGTAGAGCCTTCACAGTGACGGGAAATCGCCGTCGTTGATACAGATGGAGCTGGCGTTTACCCGGCAACTGCCAAGTTTGTGCTTTGGCAAACTCAGGACGTTGTTCCAACTGTCGAACCATCTCGGCTTGCAGCCCCTTTTTGGTCGGTGGCCACGGCTCGTCGAGTTTACTCTGAGCATAAAACCAGGAGAGCGATCGTAAGTCTTTTTCC